>JAWVZJ010000110.1:0-7862 GCA_033722255.1 Thermoanaerobaculia bacterium
CGAGGAGAGCCGGATCGGGGGTACGGGCATCGAGGCACCGGTCCGGGTGCGAGAGACCTGACGGATCGCCTCCTCCAGCTCTCCGGGCTCCAACCGATCACGGCTCGACATCCAGCTCTTCCCCTCCCGCCAGAGCCGAACCGAGAGTCCCTCCTCCCGGCGCACCTCGATTCCGGGAGGACCTCCCTCCGGTGGAAGCCCGAGGACGTCGATCCGCTCGAAGAGCGCATCCACCCGATCTCCTTCCCGCTCCGCCACGGGAGCCAGGGCCCGGGCGATTCCCCGGGTGTCCAGGTCGGTGAACATGCCCGGATTCTGACACAAGTCGGCCGAAGGTCGCCCAGGAGCCTGCGCAGCAGGAATGAATGAGTGCGTCACGAGTGCCTCGGCGCGGGTCGAGGTCGTCGTCTGGGCCTCACGAGACCCATGATCGCGACCATCCGCTCCTGCCGCACAGACTCCCGGTCCGCTATTCTGGGGCTCCATCAAGGGAGGATCCATGAGCGACGGAAACACGGCAGCAGGTATGGAGGAACTGGAATCCCGGCTCGAGGAGGCTCGTCGAGGAGGAGGACAGGAGCGGATCGAGCGTCAGCACTCCGCGGGAAAGCTCACAGCAAGGGAGCGGATCGAGCTCCTCCTGGACGCGGGGTCCTTCGTCGAGCTCGATGCCCTGGTCACCCATCGCTGCCAGGACTTCGGGATGGAAGAGCGCAAGATCCCCGGAGACGGGGTGGTCTGCGGGTACGGGACCGTCGATGATCGCCTGGTCTACACCTTCGCCCAGGATTTCACGGTCTTCGGCGGCTCTCTCTCCGAGACCAACGCGGAGAAGATCTGCAAGATCATGGATCTCGCCCTGGAAAACGGGGCACCGCTGATCGGTCTCAACGACTCCGGAGGCGCCCGGATCCAGGAGGGGGTCGCCTCCCTCGGCGGCTACGCCGACATCTTCCTTCGGAACACCCTGGCTTCGGGCGTGGTACCCCAGATCTCGGCCATCATGGGCCCCTGCGCCGGAGGCGCCGTCTACTCCCCGGCCATCACCGACTTCATCTTCATGGTGGAGGAGACGAGCTACATGTTCGTGACCGGGCCGGACGTGATCAAGACCGTCACCCACGAGGAGGTGACCAAGGAGGAGCTCGGGGGTGCCCACACCCATGCCTCCAAAAGCGGCGTCTGCCACCGGACCTACCCGAACGACGCCGCCTGCCTCCGGGGCATCCGGGAGCTCCTCTCCTTCCTCCCGAGCAACAATCTCGACGATCCCCCGCCCGGGACCAGCGACGATCCTCCGGACCGGGAAGAGGACCGGTTGAACGCACTCGTGCCCCCGGATCCCAACAAGCCGTACGACATCAAGGATCTGATCGAGGGAGTCGTGGACGACGGCCGCTTCCTCGAGATCCACCCGGAGTTCGCCCGGAACATCGTGGTCGGATTCGCCCGGATCGCCAACACCAGTGTCGGGATCGTCGCCAACCAACCCGCCTACCTGGCCGGGGTGCTGGACATCGACGCGTCTCTGAAGGGGGCTCGGTTCGTCCGCTTCTGCGACGCCTTCAACATCCCCCTGGTCACCTTCGAGGACGTCCCGGGCTTCCTTCCCGGAACCCAGCAGGAGTTCGGCGGGATCATCAAGCACGGAGCCAAGCTCCTGTACGCGTACGCCGAAGCCACCGTGCCGAAGATCACCGTGATCACCCGGAAGGCCTATGGAGGCGCCTACTGCGTCATGGCTTCCAAACACCTCCGGACCGACGTCAACCTCGCCTTCCCAACGGCCGAGATCGCGGTCATGGGTCCGGAGGGGGCCGTGAACATCCTGTACCGGCGGGAACTGGCCCAGGCCGGGGACCGGGCGGATGAGCTCCGGGAACAGAAGGTCGAGGAATACCGGGAAAAGTTCTCCAATCCCTACATCGCGGCGGAGCGGGGCTTCGTGGACGCGGTAATCGAGCCCAGCCGGACCCGACCCATGGTGGCCAGCGCCCTCCGCCAGCTCAGGGGCAAACGGTCCTCCGTACCCCCCAAGCGCCACGGGAACCTCCCGATCTGAGGACGGACCGGAGGCGTCGTCGGTTCGCCGAGGCGACTCCGGAGACGAGACGTCGGGAACCGGCTGAGATCCTTGACAGCCCCGGACGCCTGGGACAAGCTGCGAAGCGAATCGACGGAGCGGGGAGATGAAGATCGCGATCGGGTCCGACCACGCCGGATACGAGCTGAAGGAGCATCTGCGGGAAACGCTGGAGGCTGCGGGCCACGAGGTGGCCGACTGCGGCACCCAGGGAACGGAGAGCTCGGACTATCCGGACTTCGCTGCCCGGGTGGCCGGACAGGTCCGGACGGGGAGATCGGAGCGGGGCATCCTCGTCTGCGGGACGGGGATCGCCATGAGCATGGCCGCCAACCGGGTCCCCGGGATCCGGGCCGCCAACTGCAACGACCTGTACACGTTGAAGCTGGCTCGACGGCACAACGACGCCAACGTCCTGACCGTCGGCGCCCGGGTGATCGCCCCCGCCCAGGCCGAGACCATCGTGGAGGCCTTCTTCGACACGCCGTTCGAGGCCGGGCACCATCGACGACGAATCGACAAGATCGAAGAGCTGGCCGGATCGGGGTGAACGGAGTCCCCCGGGTCAGGAGAGAGGAGAGACACCATGCTCGATCACACCCCCTTGCCCGAGAGGGATCCCGAGATCCACGACGCGATCCTGGCCGAACGCCGGCGTCAGGAGGACGGGCTGGAGCTGATCGCGTCGGAGAACTTCGTCAGCCCCGCCGTGGCCCGGGCCACCGGAAGCGTCCTCACGAACAAGTACGCCGAGGGGTACCCGGGGCGCCGATACTACGGCGGCTGTGAGCACGTGGACACCGCCGAGCGGCTGGCGATCGAACGGGCAAAGGACCTCTTCGGCGCCGAACACGTCAACGTCCAGCCCCACTCCGGGACCCAGGCCAACATGGCCATCTACTTCGGCTTTCTGGAGCCCGGCGACAAGCTCATGGGGATGGACCTCTCCTGCGGCGGACACCTGACCCCCGGTCACCGACTCTCCTACTCGGGTCGGGATTTCGAAGTCGCGGCCTACGGGGTGGACCCGGAGACCGAGCGGATCGACTACGACGAGGTCTTCGAGCAGGCACGGGACGAACGCCCGGATCTCGTCGTCGTGGGTGCCAGCGCCTACAGCCGGCGAATCGAATTCGAGAAATTCCGGGAGATCGCCGACGAGGTCGGGGCCCTCCTGATGGCCGACATCGCACACATCGCCGGCCTGGTGGTCGCCGGCCTCCACCCCTCGCCAGTACCCCACTGCGACTTCGTGACCACCACGACCCACAAGACTCTCCGGGGTCCCCGGGGGGGGATGATCCTCTGCAAGGAGGAGCACGCCAAGACGATCGACCGGTCCGTTTTCCCGGGACTCCAGGGCGGACCCTTGATGCACGTCGTCGCTGCCAAGGCCGTGGCCTTCCGGGAAGCGCAGGGGGAGGAGTTCCAGAGTTACCAGCGGAGGATCGTCGACAATGCCCGGCGGCTGGCCGGAGCCCTGGAGTCCACGGGCTTCCGGATCGTCTCGGGAGGAACCGACAACCATCTCTTCCTGATGGACGTAGCCGACCGTGGTCTCACGGGCAAGCAATCCGAGGAGGCCCTGGAGACGGCCGGGATCACGGTGAACAAGAACACGATCCCCTACGACGAGAAGCCGCCTCTGGTGGCCTCGGGGATCCGGATCGGTACCCCGGCCGTCACCACCCGGGGGATGGGAGTCCCGGAGATGGACCGGATCGCCGAACTGATCGCCCGGACCCTGGAGGAGCCCGACGAGGGAGCCCGGATCCAGGAGATCCGATCCGACGTGCGAACCCTCTGTCGGGAGTTCCCCCTCTACGGCTCGTGAGCCGCGGGCTTCCCGCACCCGGATCGGCCCTGGGGCCCCGCCGCTCCCGGGCCGGCCCACTCGTCGGCTGCGCCGGGCGAGTGTACCGAGCGGGCTGGCGTACCGGTCTACGGGGTGGCCCGGGAAGGTCCTTCTCTTGCGGGTATCTCCCGATCGAAGAGGCGGTCGGCTGCGGGCTCCGGTCGTCCGAAACGGCTCCGCAGCAACACCCGTACCGGGCCCACGAGCCGAAGTGAGCCGGCGACCACCAACGAGCTCTCCCTGACCAGGGCCCGATCCAGGATCTCCGGTAGCTCACCCTCGGCGACAACACCATCGAAGTCCAGGGAGGACACGGTCTCCCGGACGGCACCGGGTGGAAGGGCTCGGGGAGTCCCCAGGGGGCGGGTCAGGTAGAGGCGATCCGTCAAGGGAAGGAGAGGCCGGAGCATATCCGACACCGCCTTGTCGGACACCGTTCCGAACAGCAGCCCCAGGGGAGCCGGCTGCCGTCCCCGGATCCAGCCGGCGAGACGCCGGGCGGCGTCCCGATTGTGGGCACAGTCCAGGAGCAGGTCCACATCGGAGATCCGTACCGACTCGAGACGGCCCGGCCAGCGCGTCGACGTCAAGCCGATCGCCACCGCCGAGGCATCGACCCGCGACCATCCGATTTCGGCCAGGACCTCCGCGCTCCGGATCGCCAGGGCCAGGTTCATCGGATGAAACCTGTCGGACAGGTCGGATCCCGGGCCTCCGAGGAGCTGCCGCATCTCCCTCCTTTCCCCCGTCGGGTTCCCGGACTCCTCCCGAGCCGGCTCCGGGGCGTCCGGAAGCTCGACGAGCTCCAGGGGAACGCCCCGGTCCGCCGCTTTCCGTCGGAGAGCACGTCGGACCTCCGGATCGGTCCCGTCGGCCAGTGCCGGGACTCCGGTACGGAAGATGCCGGCCTTCTCACCGGCGATCTCGCCCAGAGTCGATCCCAGGATCCGGACGTGATCCGGGGAAACGGAGGTCACGATTGAGAGTAGCGGATCGGAGACGTTGGTGGCGTCGAGACGCCCTCCGAGGCCGACCTCGAGGACAGCGAGATCCAGGGACGACCGGGAGAAGATCAGATGCGCGGCGGCCGTCAGGGCCTCGAAGTGGGTCGGTCGGAGCGTTGTAGAGCGCAGGATTTCCCTTAGCGCGTCTTCCAGCTCTTGGTCGGAGACCGACTCCCCGTCGATTCGGATCCTCTCCCTGACCTCTTCGAGATGGGGGGAGGTGTAGAGGCCGCATCGGTACCCCGCCGCCGCCAGGATTCCGGCCAGGAGCGCGGCGACCGTACCCTTCCCGTTGGTTCCCCCGATCAACACGATCGGGGTCACGCGGTGGGGATCCCCGAGACTGCGGAGGAGATCGACCATCGGGCCGAGGTCGAAGCGCATGCGACCCTCCTGGAGAGGATCCAGCAGGGCGGCGACGCCGGACCGGGGGTCCGAGGAGATCGGACCGTTCCCTCTGTCGGCGACGAGATCGCCGATCGGGGTCAGTCCCCCAGGTGCCGGAGACAGCGGGAGAGGGTCCCCTTGAGGTCCTTCCGGGGGACGACCCGATCGAGAAAGCCGTGCTCCAGGAGAAACTCGCTCCGCTGGAAACCCTCCGGAAGCTCCTGTCGGATCGTCTGCTGAATCACCCGGGGGCCGGCAAATCCGATGAGGGCTCCCGGCTCGGCCAGGTTCACGTCTCCCAGCATGGCGAAGGAAGCGGTGACGCCTCCGGTAGTGGGGTCGGTGAGGACCGACAGGTAAGGGAGCCGAGCGGAGGAGAGTCGAGAGAGGGCCCCGGAGATCTTGGCCATCTGCATCAGGGACAGGACTCCTTCCTGCATCCGAGCCCCGCCGGAGGCGGACACGATCACCAGGGGCCGGCGGTGGGCAAAGGCGGTCTCGGCGGCCCGGGTCACCTTCTCGCCCACCACGGAGCCCATGGATCCCCCCATGAACCGGTACTCCAGGACGGTCAGGATCACCGGAATCGCGTCGATCTCACCGGCAACCACGATCGCGGCGTCGAGACGCCCCACCCTCTCCCGATACTCCTCGAGACGCTCCCGATAGGTCTTCGTGTCTTCGAAGCCGAGGGGATCGGCCGGCCTCAACCCGGGGAAAAGCTCCTCGTCGCTCCCCTCGTCCAGGAGGAGCTCGATCCTCTGGTCGGCGTCGATCCGGAAATGATGTCCGCACCGAGGGCAGACCCAGAGATTCTTCTCCAGCTCCTTGGTGTAGATCGCCTCCTTGCAGCCCCCGCACTTGCTCCAAAGACCCTCCGGGACCGGGCTTCGCGGACGTTCGTCGCGAACCGCCTTCGGCTTCTTGTCCTTACGGAACCACGGCATGGGCTGGAGGCGATGGGAGGACGAGCTCCGGACGACCCGGAGGATCAGACCTCCGTCGGTGCCTCCTCCTCTTCCTCTTCCTCTTCCTCCGCCAGGTCGTTCGGGATGTCCAGGCGCAGACAGGCCGCGTCGTACATCTGCCGCGCCGCCTTCTTCGCGCTCTGGAGCTCTGCCAGCCGCTCCTTGACCTTCGCCAGCTCGTCCTCGATCTGGCGGTCCAGGTCGTCGATCTCCTGCTTCGTGACCTGAAGGGTGTTCTCGTAGAACTGCTTTTGCTGGTCCGAAAGTGTCATCCTCTTCCTCCTTGACTCGAGATTCGCCCTCGTTGCCGGGCGATCGAGACCTCGTTCATTCCCCTGGATCCGAAGCGAGCCGTTCTCACAATCGGAACGGGATTCTCAGGTTGAACCAACTCTTCACCGGAACTCCATCCACCGCACCCGGCTCGAAGGTCGCCGTCTCGGCCGCCTCGAGGGCGGCCTGATCGAGTCCCGTCCTCTCCGAGACTCCCTGCACCAGCCGGGTCTCCAGCACCTCGCCGTTCTCGTCGACCAGGACGCTGACCACGACCGTCCCCTGTACCTTCATTCTCCGAGCGATCGGAGGATACTCCGGCTTGTCGATGCTGACAAGACGGGGCGGGATCAGGCCGGGAGTCTCCGCTTCCACGAGGTCGCCGCGGCGGACCCGGGTCTCCTCGACCTCGGGCTCCGGGGCTGTCGGCTCCACCGTCTCCGGAGACTCCGGAGAGGCGGTCGAACCGGGGGCCTCGATCCCCTCCGCCGGCTCTCCTTCGCCGTCGATCCCGGCGTCCTCCTCGACCGCGACGTCACCACCGACATCGACGTCGGCCGGGGGCTCCGTGATCTCCTCCACGGGGAGCGGAGAGTCCCCCGCCGGAGGAAGTGACTCCTGGGACTCCGACTCCCGAATCTCCGGTGCGGACTCGCCCTGGCTGGTCCCGGTCTCCGGTGATTCGGGCTCCACCGGCTCGGTCGGAGCGGTCTCCCGCTCGGCCGGCTCGGACTGGGCCGTGCCCTCGCTTTCGGACCCGGCAACCTCCGGCCCCCCTTCTCGGGTCGCGGCGATCTCCGCCTCCAGCCGTCGCTTCTCCTCTTCGAAACGACGCTGGAGCTCCGCGTCCCGCTCCTCCAGCTCCGCATCGACCAGCGCCTCGAGATCCACCGACTCGGTCTCCTCCCCGGCGGGCGGGGCCTCCGGTCCCTCTTCCGCTTCCTCGACGCCGTCAGCGCCCCTGTCCTCTTCTTCTCCCGGCTCCACCGCTGGAGCCGAGGAGGGGGTCGGAGTCTGGGGCTCGCCCGCCTCCGCTGTCCGGGGAGGGACGGCCTCCTCCGTCGGCGTCGAGGTCGAACCGGGCCGGAAGACGAGCCATCCGACGATCGCTGCCACCAGCACGATCCCGGCGGCCAGGCCGAGCCACACGGCCCAGGGAGAGGATTCCTCTTCCTCCTCCATCTCCCCCCGGGGAGGCATCGCGGCCACCGCCTCGTCCCTCTTCTCCTCGACCTCTTCTTCGGGCCGCAGCCCGCCCGCATCCTCTTCCCGGACCGCCGGCTCCGGGGCCG
>JAWVZJ010000111.1:0-7841 GCA_033722255.1 Thermoanaerobaculia bacterium
CTGAAGTTCAAGGAGTTCCGGGGCTTCATCACCGAGTACTCGGCCAACATCTCCCCCGGTGGAATGTTCATCATCACCGAGTCCCCACAGGAGCCGGGCTCCGTCTTCGATTTCGAGTTCCGACTCGCCGACGACGACTTCCAGATCATCCACGGCCTGGGAGAGGTGGTCTGGGTGCGGGAGGAATCCGGTGGCCCGGACCGGCCCCGGGGGATGGGAATCCGTTTTCTCCACCTCGACGAGGGCTCCCGGGAGCTCATCGAGAAGATGGTGGAAGAGCACGTCCGGAGCGGCGGGACGCCCTTCGACCTGGATCGGGCAGCGCCCCGGGGGGACGAGCTGGAGGTGGGCTCCCCCGTCCCGGGCGAGAGCCCGACCTCGCTGTCCGACCCGCCGGAGACACCGGAGCCGGAGGCCGGCTACGGCCTCCCGGCGGACGCCTCCGGAGACGAAGGGGCCAGGGAGATAGAGGCAGAGACCGAGACAGGGACCATCTCCTCCGAGACGCCGCCCGGGGCCCCGGAGGGGGCCGGCCCCGCCCCCGAAGGAGACCGGGGATCCTTCGAGAGATTCGACGCCGCCCTGGCTTCCCTGAAGGGCAACCGAAACGACGAGGAGGACCTCCCTCCGGGATTCGACGAGGTCTCCGCCGCCCTCCGGGGTGACGAAGAGGGGGAAGAGCTCATGGATCCGGACGAGCTTCCGGAGGGCGTCGTCGCCCCGCCGCCCCCCTCCGACGCAGGTGGTGGGTCCCCGGTCGGCCTCGAGGAACGCCCCCGTCCGGATCTCACGGACGAAACCTTCGACACGGACGACGCCTTCGAAAAGCCGCACAGTCCGGAGGGCGCCTCCGGCACCGGGCCGGAGAAGGCCCGCCGCCCCTCCCGCTGGATCCTCCCCGGTCTCCTGGTCGTCGCCGTCGGCGCGGTGGTCGCGCACCTCACGCTTCCCGGCGGCTTGCCGGGGGTCCTCACCGGCCAGGTCCCGGAAGCGGCCGATCCAGAGGGAGCCGCATCCCGAGAGACGACGGGCTCCCCGGCCACGGAAGGCCCTCTGGGCTCGAAGTCCCCACCCGAGCCCGATTCCGAGCCTTCGGCGAAGGCCGCGACCGGCGAGGAGGAGCCTTCGGCCCGGACGGTCTCCAGGACGGCGTTGCCTCCAGGGGAATCGAATCCCCCGGTATCGCAAGATCCCTTCCGGACTCTGGAGGAGATCGACTGGTCCCAGGAGGAGGACCGAACCGTCTTCGAGCTGACCACGGACGGCCTCGTCCAGGAGGACCGATACCGGAGCTTCACCCTCGGGGGAGGGAATCCCAGGATCCTCCTCCGCCTCCGGGACGTTACTCGACCCTACTCCCCCACCACGCTGGAGGTCGGGAGCGACCAGGTGGCCCGAATCCGCCTCGGATACCACCGGGAACCGACGGGCAACGAGCTTCACGTGGTGTTCGATCTCACGAGCCCCCGGGTCGAGCCTCTCTCCCTGGACCCGGACGGGAACCGGCTCCAGGTGATCCTGGGAGTCCCCGGACCTCGGTAGACCCGGCGACCTCCACCGGAGACCCACCGGAACCCTTAGCCCGGATTTCTCACGAGGGTTCGTCGCGAGATGTCGTAGGTGCCTGTAGATGCAAGGCTTGCGACGGAGGGCGACGCAGGCGTACTGGAGGTACGTCGAGGAGCCCGCAGGGAGCGTAACGCAGCAGATGCAGGCAAATCCGGCGTCGCAGCAGAAGTCTCGTGAGAAATCCGGGGTAGCGGGAGTCGTCCACCGCTGGGTCGTCTGTCCGGCTCCTATCCCTTCTGCTGATCCAGGAACCTCTCCAGACGCTTCCGGCCGTCCTTCTCGAAGGAGGTGAACCGGATCCCCATCCCGACCACCTCCTCCCGGCCCGGCGTGGTGTGCCGGACGACCTCGCCGTGCCCCACCAACGGCGTCGGCTGCTGGCCCAGGAAGAACTCGAAGCTGACCTCGGTTCCGATGTCGTACGCCTCCCCGGCCCGGATCAACATGCCGCTCCGGGAGATGTTCTCGGACTGACACATCGCGAGTTGGCTCCCGTCGTCCACCTTCACCTGGAGCCGGACCATCGTCCGGACCTCCCGCCGGGGCGCCACCTCCAGGAGATCCGTGACCTCTCGCTGAAGCCGTTCCGCCGTCTCCTCCATGACGACCACCCGGTTCGCCCCGTAGCCGATGAGCTCCCGAGCCGCGTCCAGGTCCTCCGAGCGGGTCAGGAGGAGCAAGGGACTCGACCGACAAGGAGAATCGGAGCTCCGCACGCTCCGGAAGAATGCCCGCGCCTCGATGTCCGGGAGAGGGTATCCCACGATCAGCACGTCGAAGGCGACGGTCTCGATCAGCTCCAGGGCCATCCGGGCCCGGGGGAAGCGGTCGACTTCGAACTCCTCCCGACCCAGGAGAGGCTCGACCTTGTCGAACTCGTCGGCTCCCAGGTTCACGACCAGCACGTTGCTTCGCTCCACCACCGAATCCCCCTCAGACGAGCAACTCTCCCCGCAGGACCGTCACCGCGTCTCCCTCCAGACCGACGCGATCTCCGCGGACACGCACACGGATCGAACCTCCCCGAGGCGAGAGCTGCCGGGCCGCCAGATCCTCCCGGGAGAGCCGGTCCGCCCAGTAGGGTCCGAGCGCACAGTGGGCCGAGCCCGTCACGGGATCCTCCTCCACCCCCACCGCCGGGGCGAAAAACCGGGACACGAAGTCGACCTCCTCGGAATTCCCCCGGGCGGTCACGATGACCCCCCGGCTCGAGCTTCGTTCCAACCGCCGGAGATCCGGCACCAGGGAACGGACGGTCTCCTCCCCCTCCACGACCACGAAATGGTCGAATCTCGTTCGGCCGAACCACACCGCCTCCACACCGAGGCTCTCCAGGAGCTCCTCGAGGGGATCCGCCACCTCCGGCGGGGTGCTCGGAAAATCGAGCTCGAAGGCGTCTCCCCGAGCCACGGCCTTCAGCTCCCCACTCCGGGTCCGGAATCGGGCCGCGCCGTTCCGGAGCCGTCCCGACTCGGAGAGGGCCCAGGCGCTGGCCAGGGTGGCGTGTCCGCAGAGGTCCACCTCCGTCGTGGGCGTGAACCACCGGAGATGCCAGGACCCGTCGTCGTCGTCGGGAACCAAGTACGCCGTCTCCGACAGGTTCATCTCCGCCGCCACGTCCTGCAGCCACCGGTCCCCGGGCCAGTCGTCCAGGAAGACCACCGCCGCCGGATTCCCCCGGAAGGCCTCTCCGGTGAAGGCGTCGATCTGCCAGAGCTCCCTCACGGAGATCCCCTCTCCCCTCCGTCCGAGGATCTCCCCTCCACGACCTCGATCTTCTCCAGGGAGAACTCCTCGATCTCCTTTCGCTTCCTCGGGCTACAGGAGACCAGGGCCTCCTCTCGACTCCTGTTCACCACCACCCGGAAGACGGAGCCGTCCCGAGAGCTCAGGGTGACCGTCCCGCTCTCCACCTCCTCCGTCTCGCCGATCCAACGAACGTCGTCTTCTCCCCTCAGGCCCTCCCGTCTCCGGAGAAAGCAGTCGGCGGCCTGGACCACGGGGGGGAAGAACGTACGGCCCCGGAGATTGTCCAGGACGAGCCTCCGCTCCAGGGTGGCCGACAGGAGCTCTCCAGCCCGCTCCGGTCGCAGATATCCGTAGCAGGCACCGGCGGGGAGGGCGACGGAGACGGCCGCGTATCGATGCCCCCCGAGGTGGGTGGAGAGCCAGGCCACCGAGCCTGCCGCCATCCGGCCCAGAGCCCGAAACAGCGGAAGGCCTCGACGGGCGCAACAACGATCCCTTCGACCGTTCGCACAGACCAGGAGCAGGGGGCCTCGCTCCCGCTCGAGACCCGCCGGCTCCCCGGATTCCAGGCCCGAGAGGTCCAGCTCCTGGAGCTCCTCCAGGGAGTCCAGGGTCGCGCTCCAGATCCCTGTCTCTCCCTCACCCACCCGGGCCACGAAGAACCGGAGCGGACCCGCCTCCCGGTCCGGACGGCGAATGAACACGGTCCGGGCCGGCGCCCGCTCCTCGGTCTGCTCGGCCAGCCATTCCCGGACGCCGGAGGGAAGGGGGTCCTCTTCCACGGCTCGATGTCCCCAGGGACGGCGATTCTCCACCAGAAACCAGGTCGAGGCCATCGATGCGGTGCCCTCCAGAGGTGCCTGCCCCCGGCGAGCTTCATCTGCACAATACCGTGCCGCGATGGTCATTCCCGGAAGCCTCCTCCGGCGTATTGGCGACACCACTCGTACATGGCCACGGCCGAGGCGGCACCGGAGTTGATGGAACGGGTGGAGCCGAACTGGGGAATCGACAGGACGACCTCCACCAGCTCCCTGGCCTCCCGGGAGAGTCCCGGTCCCTCCTGACCGAAGAGGAGAACGCAGGCCCGGGGGAGCTCGGTAGTGGGAAGGGGCCGGGAGCCCGGAAGATTGTCGATCCCGATCACCGGAAGATCCTCCTCTTCGGCCCACTGTCGGAAAGCGGAAAAATCCGGGTGCTTCCGCACGTGCTGATAGACCTCGGTCATCATGGCTCCCCGGCGATTCCACCGTCTCTTGCCGACGATGTGCACCGCCCGGGCGAGAAAGGCGTTCGCGTTTCGCACGAGGGCTCCGATATTCGGGTCGTGCTTCCAGTTCTCCACCGCCACGTGGAAGGGATGACGCCTCCGGTCGAGATCCTCGACGATGGCCTCCACGCGCCAATACCGATACCGGTCCACGACGTTTCGCCGGTCCCCCTCCGCCAGGAGCTCCGGATCCAGCCGGGGATCGTCGGGCCAGGGACGGGGATGAGGGCCGACCCCCACCTCCTTGGTGTCGTCCTCTCCCTCCGACGGGGCCACTCCTTCCGCCCCGTCCTAAATCGGGGTGTGGACGAGATCATCCTGGCGAGGCCAACCCCAGAACATGGCGACGATGGCCGCGCCGGACAACAGGTAGCACCAGAGCGCCTCCCCCGTCACCAGGGTGGTCATCAACCCCACCAGCGCCGCCCCCTCCCGGAGGACGAAGGCGAGGAGGATCGCGATTCGATAGTTTTCGAGGACCGGGGTAGGGTCTCCGTCGGCGCCGGGGGGATCCGAACGCTCGAGGAGTCGTCGCTGCACCACGGGGGCCACCAGCAAAAGAACCAGTCCCAGGGCCGTGCCCCCGAAGCCGAGGAGGGTCGACTGGCCGGGCATCAGGGCCCCCATGGCCGCCGGACCGTCGGTGACGAACCACGCCACCACCACGAGGAAGGAGACCGACAGGACGAAGCCCAGACAGACCACGTTGAGGAAACGGTACTGCTCGGCCAACTTCTCCTGTCTCTCCGTCATCTCCACGTCATCCCCCCTGTTCTCTTTGGAGCCGTCGCGAGCCGCATCGTAGCGGTCGCTCGGGCGGATTGACAAGCGAACGCGACCCCGGGCGTGGAAACCGACTCATTCCCGGGTCTCCCGCTCCCGAATCTCGCGATCGTCTGCGGCCCCGGCTCCCTCGTCATCCTCCGGCCGAGGCTTACTGTTCTCCCAGAGCAGACCCGCCGACTCCAGGACCATCAGCTCCGCCCGGCTCAGAAGCTCCTCGAACCTCCGCAAGGCCGTCCGGAGAGCCGAGATGTCCTGGAGCGTCCGGCTCACGCGTTCCTTGGTGGACCGGCGCGTGGCGAGATCGATCGAGACCCGGGTACCGAGCCCCATGTCGGACAGCGCCTTCTGTGCATTCTGCAACTGACTCATCAACAGATCGGCCTCGGACGGCACCCGGATCTCCCGAGTGCTCGAGGCCTCATCCTCCGGCGGTGTTTCCGGCACCCCGTCCTCCTCGTCCTCGTCGTCGAAAAGCTCCCGGGTCTCGAGCTCCGCCTCCGTCAGCTCCTCCTCCACCGGCTCTCCTTCGGTCCCTTCCGGCTCCACGGAAGGCTCGGCCTCCGCCGGCTCTTCGACCTCCGCCGGCCCGATGGCATCTTTGATCTCGTTGAACGCCGACAGGGCGGTGAGGGCCAGGTCCCGGTCCTCGGTCAGAGTCATGATCGCCTGGGGGAGGATGTAGCTCCACTCTCCTTCGTGACCCTCCTCGAAGTCGTAGACGAGTTCGATGAGGATGAAGGCCGAAGCCGAACGCTCGTAGGTCCGGTCCCCGAGCCGGTCACCGATCGTCTCGTAGAGGTCCTCCAGCTCCGCCGAGGAGTCCTCCATCTTCCGGAGGCTCGAAACGATCGTGTCCCGGGGAGGGAACTCGATGAAGTCGGTGACAGTCTGGCTCATAGGCACCGCGGGGAAGGAACCGGGGGGCGACCCCATCCATTGTACGTCGTCCCAGGTCGTTCGGCAGTACAATGCCTCTTCCCCATGCTTCGGCTCGTCTACTCGGATCAGAGCGAGCGGCTCCTGGAGGGGCTCCTCGACGGCCTCGGCGTCGGGGACCGGGACCCCTTCGAGCCCACCGAGATCGTCGTTCCCAACGCGAATCTGGAGGCCTGGGTACGTCACGGGGTGGCCGAGGCCCGGGGAGTGGCGGCGAACCTCCGCTTCTGGCGACTGGAACGGTTCGCCTCCCGCTTCGTCGAAGAGTTCGAAGAGCGCCGATTCCGGCTCGTCGATCTGGAGATCACCGAGGGAGCCCTCCTCCACGTCCTCCACGACCGGGACCGCCTGAATGCGCCGCCTTTCGAGCGGGTCCGACGGTATCTCTCCGGACCCGGAGGTCCGGAGGCCGCCGATCTCCGACGGACACAGCTCGCGGCCCGAACCGCCCGCCTCTTCGAGGAGTACGCCTACCATCGGCCGGAGATGCTCGCCCGGTGGCGCAAGGGGGAGCTCGTGGAACCCGGCGACGCCGACGAGGAGTGGCAGAGCTCCCTCTGGCGAGAGATTCTCGGAGACGAAGGGATTCTCCGGGAATCCGGCCCGGTCCGAAGGGACGGCGAGCCCCGTTGGGTCCTCCTCTCCGAGGTCCTGGCCCGGCATCACCGGGAGGTTCCGACCGAGAGTCGTCCCCTCCACGTCTTCGGCCTCTCCTACGTGGGCCGGGTCTACCAGGACCTGTTCCGGCTCCTCCGGGAGCGGCGACCGGTCCACCTCTACTCTCTGAATCCCTGCCTCGAGTTCTGGGAGGACGTGGAGTCCCCCCGGGAGCTCAGAAACCGGCTCCGCCGGGAGCGAGGCGCCCTCCGGGTCGATCCCGAGAGCCTGAAGGAGGAGGAGGATCCCTTCGAGCTCCTGAAGCTAGAGCCCGACGACACCCCCCTGCTGCGCCTCTGGGGCTCCCCCGGCCGGGAGAGCCACCGGCTCCTGAACCAGCTCTCCGACTGTGACTACGAGGGGAGATTCTCCGATCCCGGAGAGGAGCCGGAAACGCTCCTCCGGGCGCTCCAGCTCGACATCCTCCGCCGGGAGCCCCGGCGACGACGACCCCCACCGGAGCCCGTCTGGGACGACGACGACAGCCTGCGGATCGCGGGCTGCGCGAGCGTCCGAAGGGAGGTCGAGGTCGTGGCGGACGAGATCTGGCACCGCATCCGATCGTCTTCGGGACCTCCGGAGTCCCCACCCCTTCGCTTCCACGAGATCGCCGTCGTCGTGAATCACCCCGCCCGGGACGAATATCTCCCCCATCTGGAGGCCGTCTTCCGAGAGATCCACGACATCCCGATCAGTCTCGGGGATCTTCCCCTCCCGGGTCACAGCCGGATCGTGGACGCCGCCCTCCGGCTCCTGGAGCTACCCTTCGGCCGCTTCGACCGCCGGGAGATGCTGAAGCTCCTGAACCACCCGGCGGTCACCGGCTCCTTCGACGACCTCTCTCCCGAGGACTGGCCGGAGCTGACCGAGGAGC
>JAWVZJ010000112.1:0-7690 GCA_033722255.1 Thermoanaerobaculia bacterium
ACGGTGGAGTACTTGATCTCGGCACCCTCGAGCGCGACCAGCTCGACCACCGCGGCGTGGAGCTGGTTCTCGTCGCGCATCGGGGCGGTGCAGCCCTCGAGGTACGAGACGTAGCTGCCCTCCTCGGCGATGATCAAGGTCCGTTCGAACTGACCTGTGTTCCGGGCGTTGATCCGGAAGTAAGTGGACAGCTCCATGGGACACCGGACTCCCTTCGGAACGTAGACGAAGGAGCCGTCGGAGAAGACGGCGGAGTTGAGCGCCGCGAAGAAGTTGTCGTTCGGCGGGACCACCCGGCCGAGGTACTCCTTCACCAGCTCCGGATGCTCGTGCACGGCTTCGGAGAAGGAGCAGAAGATGACCCCCGCCTCGGCGAGCTTCTCCTTGAAGGTCGTGGCCACCGAGACGCTGTCGAAGACGGCGTCCACCGCGACCCCGGCCAGCATCTTCTGCTCCTCCAGGGGAATTCCCAGCTTCTCGTAGGTCCGGAGGATCTCCGGATCCACCTCGTCCAGGCTCTCCGGTCGCTCCTTCGGGGCCGCGAAGTAGCTGATCGACTGGTAGTCGATGGGATCGTACTTCACGTTGGCCCATTCGGGCTCCGTCATCTCGAGCCAGTGCCGGAAGGCGTTCAGGCGGTACTCCAAGAGCCATTCCGGCTCGTCCTTCTTGGCCGAGATGGCCCGGATGACGTCCTCGTCGAGCCCCGGGGGCAGGGTGTCCTGCTCCACCAGGGTCTCGAAGCCGGCCTCGTACTCGCGTTTCGTCAGCTTCTCGATCGTCTCTGTGGCGGTGGTAGGCATAAGACTCCTCGTCGGTGTCGATGGTCCTCAGCGGGTGTTTGCGTCGCTTCGCTCGTTGGCCCCGGGCCGATGGTCGCCGAGCTGCACCAGCCGGGAGGGAAGGGGGGTGGCCATCTGGCTCAGGTCGATCCGATCCAGGGCGGTCCGGATCGCATCGTTGATGATCTGCCAGTTTCCCTCCACCGGGCACGATCCTTCCTGGTCACAGACCCCGGGACCGTCGTCGATGCACTCGGTCATGGCGATCGGACCCTCGAGGCAGCGGATGATGTCCGAGACCCGGATCTTCTCGGGCCTGCGGCTCAGGGAGTAACCGCCCTTGGCCCCTCGCTGGGAGTCCAGGAGCCCGTCCCGGGAGAGGAGCTTCAGAACCTTGCTCACCGTCGGCAGGGGCAAACGCGTCTCTTCTGCCAGGTCGGGAGCCGTGAACAGACGGTCCGGATCGGTGGCCATGTGGCTGAGAAGGACGATGCCGTAGTCGGTTTGCTTGGTGATTCGCAGCATGCGAGACAGGTCTCCCCTGAAACAGAACCAAAATGGTCCTATTTCAAGATCGATGATAGCAGCGACAGGGGCCGTGTCAAGGTCGGCGGGACCCGGTGCCTTGGGGAGTCGCGACACCGGTGCGGCTCGGGGGTCCTCCGGAGCTCGGGCTCGGGAGGCCTCTCACTCGTCTTCGCCGTGGACGGAGTCCGGTTCGACACCGATCCCCGGGCCTGTCCCCGCGGAGGGAACGGCCTCCGGTCGACCCGCCAGAAGCACCGCCACCCACCTCAAATCCGAGGTGTTCTCGAAGAAGATCCGGGCGATCACTGTCAGGGGCACGGAGAGGATCATCCCCACTGGCCCCCAGACCCAGCCCCAAAAGACCATGGACAGGAAGACGACCAGAGGGGAAAGGCCCAGGCGTCGTCCCATGAGCTGGGGCTCGAGGAGATTCCCCAGGAGCATGTTCACGGAGATGTAGAGGAGGACCACGACGAGGGTCGGGGCCAGACCGAGCTGGACCAGGGAGAGGAGGCAGGCCGGGATCGCGGCCAGGATCGAGCCCAGGTTGGGGATGTAGTTCATCAGGAAGGCCAGCAGACCCCACAGGAGGGGAAAATCGAGACCGATCAGGGCCGTGCCGATCCCGATGAGGACACCGGTCAGGGCGCTGACGGCGGTTTTGATCGTCAGGTACCGTTGGACCTGCTCCCCGGCGGCGGCGTACTGATTCCAGCGGCGACTGGACCGCCGCCCGATGGCGAGACGAAGGCGCTCGTGGAAGTGGGTGGCCTCCAAGAGGACGAAGATCATGGTGATGACCACCAGGAGCAGGTTCGTCAGGATCGAGGCCACACCCTTCACGGTGCTGGCCACCACGTCGAAGAAGGCGCCGGGGTCGATGTTCTCGGCCGACACCCACTCCGAGGCCGGCAATCCCCGGGCCTGGAGCCAGTGAACGGTGGTGTTGACGAGCTCCTGGAGGCGAGTGCGATATCGGGGGGCGGCGGCGATGAAGTCAGAGATGGAGCCGCTGATCAGAAATCCGAGACCCACCACGAAGAGGAGGCTGGCGATGATGGAGAGGAGGATCGCCAGCCAGTCCGGGACCCGCTTCCGGAGCCAGAAGAGCAGAGGCAGGGAGAGGGCGGAGAGGAAGACCGCCACCAGGAAGGGCAGGAGGACCGCGGAGGCGGCCTTCAGACCCGCCACCACGATCACCAGGCCGGCGACGGTCATCAGGGCGCGGTAGGCGGTGAGGGTGCTCATGGTCGGGCCGGGCGGGGACGGGATCGTGAAGCGCGTCCGTCGGTCAGTCTATCCCGTCGAAGGGACGGTGAATCGGCTCGATCCCCCTCCGGGGCACGTCCCGGAGCGGCGGGATCCAGCCGCTTCAGGGCTCCTCCTCGGGTAACCAGGCCGGGAGCGGGACCCTCCGGAACTCGAAGAGGTAGGCGACGTATACGTCGTGCTCACCGGCCCGATGAGGGCTCCGGAACTCCCACACGATCTCGCGATCCGGCGTGACCTCCAGGGCACGGCCCCGGGCGGACTCGGTGATCAGGAGGTGACCCTTCTCCAGGAGCTGGACCGCGCCCGCCATCGGAGACTCCAGGGAAGGATCGCCTTCGGGAGGAAACTGCCACACCACGGTCTCCTCCGCGAGATCCATCCGGACCACCCGGGCGCCTTCCTCCCGGCCCCCGGCGTTGTCGAAGAGGACGAGGCGTCCCCGGTCGTCCAGCAGTGGGGCGTGTTGGGCTCTCCAGGGACCCCTCCGGGCCCAGACGATCTCCCCTCTCTCCGGATCCAGGAGGACCACGGTGTCGATCTCCCGGAGGGAGAGGAGAACCGTCCCGGCTACGAAAGGGGGGATTCCCGGAGTCCGGTTCGGCTCTACGAGGGCGATTCCGTTCGAGTGGAGGATGTCGGCATCGGTCGGGCTCTCGGGGACGAAAGAGGCCCACGGAGATCGCTCCAGGGCGGCGAGGATCGAGATCCGCCACCTCTCCCGGCCGGTCTCCAGGTCCAGCTCCACCAGGTGATCCTCGAGGACCGGACGGCCTGCCGCCGAGCCTGATTCCGCGAGCTCCTTGACCAGGGTGAGGATCGTGCCCCGGTCGGTCACGAAGAGGTCGTTGTAGGCCGGGCTCCGGGTCGCCCAGAGGAGCCGGGACCTCCGATCGATCCGGACGAGCCCACCGTTCTGGAAGAGGGCGACCACCGATCCGTCCGGCAGGAGACGTGCTCGGCGCCAGAAGAGGTTGTCCGGGAGCTCCCGGCGGTCGGGGAAGGCCCGGGAGAAGGGGTATCTCCAGCGCCACAGGATCCGCCCCTCTCCGTCCAGGAGGATGGCCTCCGGAGCGTGGCCGGAGACGTAGAATCCTCCCTCCGGGGCCGCGCTGTCCGGGCTCCGGAGCGTCACCCCCCGCCGGGATCCGGTGGCCCGGGCACCCTCGGAGACATAGGGAAGGGAGAGGGTCCGTGCGTCCTCCTCTCCGTTCCTCGCGGCGGCTCCGTGAAGATCCAGGGCCCAGCCCATGGGGGAGCCCCGGGGTGGACCCTCGATCTGGGGCCCGGCATCGGGAGACCCGCAGGCGGAGAGGAGCGCGGCGGCCAGGACGATTCCGGCCACGAGCACCCTCGACGCCCGGGCTTCATCCTCCGTGGCTCGTCTCCTCTGTCGCCGCCACCAGGGCCTCGACCACGCTCGGATCGGCCAGGGTGGACAGGTCCCCCAGGTCCTCGGTCTCCCCCGCGGCGATCTGCCGGAGGATCCTCCGCATGATCTTGCCCGAGCGGGTCTTGGGAAGACCGGTGGTGGTCTGGATCCTCTCCGGGGTGGCGATCGGTCCGATCTGGTGCCGGACCTGCTCCTTCAGCGCCCCGACGAGCTCCTCGGAGTCCCATTCCTCGGCCTCCGGGGTCAGGATCACGAAGGCGTAGATCCCCGTCCCCTTGATCTCGTGGGGGAAGCCCACCACCGCCGCCTCGGCCACCAGGTCGTGGGCCACCAGGGCCGACTCGATCTCCGCCGTACCCAGACGGTGGCCGGACACGTTCAGGACGTCGTCCACCCGGCCCGTGATCCAGTAGTAGCCGTCCTCGTCCCGCCGGCAGCCGTCGCCGGTGAAGTACCGGCCCGGGACGCGGGAGAAGTAGGTCTCCCGGAACCGTTCGTGGTCGCCCCAGATCGTCCGGGCCTGCCCAGGCCAGGGCCGGTCGATGCAGAGGTTGCCGCGGACGTCGTTGCCCTCCAGGACTCGGCCCTCGTTGTCCACGAGCACCGGCTCCACCCCGAAGAATGGAAGGGTGGCCGAGCCGGGCTTGGTGGCGATCGCCCCCGGCAGGGGGGTGATCATGATCCCGCCGGTCTCCGTTTGCCACCATGTGTCGACGATGGCACAGCGTCCTTCCCCGACCACGTCGTGGTACCACTCCCAGACCTCCGGGTTGATCGGTTCCCCCACCGTTCCCAGGATCCGGAGGCTCTCCCGGGAGTGTTTCTCCACCGGCTCGTCTCCGGCCCGGGCGATGGCCCGGATGGCGGTGGGGGCGGTGTAGAAGATCGAGACCCCCAGATCGTCCACGAGCCGCCAGTAGCGGGAGGCGTCGGGGTAGAGGGGCGTGGACTCGAACATCACCGTGGTGGCCCGATTGGCCAGGGGACCGTAGAGGATGTAGCTGTGGCCGGTGATCCAGCCCACGTCCGCCACGCAGGCGTAGACGTCGTTCGGCTTGAGGTCGAAGACGATCTCGTGCGTGAGGGAAGTGTAGAGGAGGTACCCGGCGGTGGTGTGGACCACCCCCTTCGGCTTCCCCGTAGACCCCGAGGTGTAGAGGATGAAGAGGGGGTCTTCGGAGCTCATCCACTCCGTGGGGCAGTAGGGCCGCTCCCGCTCCAGCTCCTCGTGGAGCCAGAGGTCTCGGTCCGGCCGCATCGGGACGTCGGCGCCGGTCCTCTCCACCACCAGGACCGAGTCCACGAAGGAGAGCCCCTCGATGGCGTCGTCGCAGGTCTCCTTCAGGGGGACGATCTTTCCCCCCCGGAGTCCCTGGTCGGCGGTGATCACCAGATCGGAGCCGGCGTCGAGGATCCGGTCCCGGAGGCTCTCGGCCGAGAACCCGGCGAAGACCACGGAATGGATGGCCCCGATCCGGGCGCAGGCGAGCATGGTGTAGGCGAGCTCGGGGATCATCGGCAGGTAGATACAGACCCGGTCCCCCTTCCGGACGCCAAGGCGCCGGAGGAGATTCCCGACCCGACCTACCTCCCGGTAGAGCTTTCGGTAGGAGATCCGCTCGTACTCTCCGGGCTCGTCCTTGGCCCAGACGATCGCCGTCTCGTCGCCGGCCTCGGCCAGATGGCGGTCGACACAGTTGTAGGCGACGTTCAGGCGCCCCCCCAGGAACCAACCGAAGTCCAGCTCGCGGAAGTCCCCGTCCCGGACGGTGTGGGGGGGATGGAACCAGGTGAGGCGCTCGGCCTGGCGCTTCCAGAAGCCCTCCGGGTCCTCCAGGGACTCCCGCCACAGCTCCCGATACTCCTCCAGGGAACCGACGTGGGCGTCTCGGGCGATCTCTTCCTTGACCGGGATCACGGGCCCTCCTCTCCTGGGTCGTCGTGGAACGGCTCGACCCGCCGAGGCTACGGTCTCGACCGTTTCGGGTCAAGGGCTCGCCGACTTCGAGGTTCCGGTGGAGACGAAGTCGAATTACGGCGATGTGGGACGCTCTGCCGCGTCGCCTCCAGGCATTCGGCAACCTCCTCACCAGAATGCCGGGGCTCGTGGGTCGCTTCTCGATGATGGCCCGGGCCACCCCGGATGGGTTCCCCGCGGCGGAGCGGTCGCCCCGGCGCACGGAACGCGAGGTGTACGGTTCCGGGATAGCCTCTGTACCCCGTGACCCGCCGTCGGACCGCGATCTACCTGGCCGTCTTCCTCGTGGCAGGGCTGTCCTGGGTCGTCACCCGGCCTCGGGGCGGGTCCGCCCCGGATCCCGTGGATTGGTGGACCCTGCCCCGTCAGAGCGAGACCCGCCGATCGGCGTTTTCGGTGGAGACCCGGAAGGGAACGATCACCCTGACCCCCAAGGCCGCCTATCGGATCCAGGCCGTGGTCGCCTCCGCCGAGCGATACTGGATCGACCGATCCGCCTTCCTCTCTCCCCTGGACCTGGCCCTGGTCTGGGGCCCGGTGGGGACGCCGAAGGTCCGGAAGGAGATCGACTTCTACCAGGCCGATCGCTTCTGCATCTGGTCCACTCGCCTCTCCTTTCCCCGGCCGGACACGATCCACCGGCACTTCGCCAACGTCCATCTGATTCCCGGCAACCGGAATCTCCGGTGGGCGCTCCTGACCCTGGATCCCGGGGACGAGGTCGGGCTCGAGGGCCTCCTCGTGGATGCCACCGGCCCCGGTGGATTCCGTTGGACCACCTCCCTGAGCCGGGAGGACGAGGGAAAGGGCTCCTGCGAGGTCCTCTTCGTGGAGCTCGTGCAGATCGGGGGCCGGCTCTATCGGTGATCCGGCCCGGGCCGGAGACGAGAGACAGAGCCCCTCTTCCCGGCGTGGAACGTCGCGGGTCCTTCCCCTCTCACCAATCCCCCGGCGGACCTCCGGGGCTGGGGTCCGTCCCCAAGTACATCCCACCATAAATACGATCACGGATTCGCGGCCCATGCATCCCCGCTGGCTTCGTTGCGTCTCCTCGCCGATGTCCCTGCATCGACTCGCGGGGTACCCGCGCCGAAGGCGTGGGTGGGAGCCTTGCCAGCGGGGCGCCTCGGGGAACCCACGCCACAGGCGTGCCGGGGACCCGCGGTGAAGCCGTGCCGGGGACCCGCGGTGAAGCCGTGCCGGGGACCCGCGGTGAAGCCGTGGGTGGTGACTCCATCACCATACCTAGGGTGGAGTGTACTAAGTCGTCTCGACCGCGAGCTGTCCGGTTCTCGGTATGAGTCGTCGTCTCAGGCCGCTGAGCGGTACGATTTCGGCCAGGGCGGATGCGTATTCTTCTAGCGAATTGCTCGTGAACATCGTGGCATGAACGTAGGCTGCGGCGCGCGCCTGCTCGGCCATAGCGTTGATAACTTCGGCCCGGCCGTGGCCCACATTGACTACCAGCGGGCCGCCCGAACCATCCAGGTAGCGGTTGCCAGCGGTATCATAGAGATAAATGCCCTGCCCATGTGCGATCTCAGGGCGACCGTGCGCCATCTTGCGATAGAAGACGTGGCCGTTAGGATGGGAAAAGGTCATGCTCGGTAGAGGCCCTGAGGATCAAGCCGTTCGCGGATGATGGCAAGTTCTCCGGCGGACGGTGGGGTCATTTGCCGCAGGTTGGGGGAGACGCGCAGTGGCCAACCAACTTCTTCCTGGATTGAAGCACCCGTTTCG
>JAWVZJ010000113.1:0-7688 GCA_033722255.1 Thermoanaerobaculia bacterium
ACTTCAATCCGGCGCCGCAGGTGTACGCGCCGGCCCATCCGGACCGGGTGGGGATCTTCACGACTCTGGAGCCCGCCTCGGCGGACTCCGGGAGCAGGACCAAGGCCCTCTGGAAGATGGGATACCGGACCCTCCGATGGTCGGCCGAGGATCCGAACGAGGACTCCTTGCTCTACCGCCTCCAGTTCCGGCCCGAGGACGCGCCGGAGGCCTGGCTTCCGGTCGTCGACGGTCTGGAGGAGTCCCATTTCAGCTTCGATGCCACGACGCTTCCGGACGGGATCTACCGCTTTCGCCTGACGGCGATGGATCGCGAGGAGGGCCCGGACCGTCTCACGGACCGGCGGATCAGCGAGCCGGTCCTGGTGGACCACACGCCTCCGGCCGTAGGGGAACAGACCCGCCGGGGAGGGGCGTGGTGGATCGAGATCCTCGACGAGCTGAATCCGATCCGGACCGCGGAGTACAGCGTCGACGCCCGGGAGTGGAAGCCGATCGAGCCGGAGGACGGGCTCCTGGACGGACGCCGGGAGACCTTGAGGGTGGAGGTTCCCGAGGAGGGGAAAATCGTGATGCTCCGTCTGATGGACGCGGCGCTGAATTCGATAACCTTGGAGCTCACCCGGTGAGTTCCATGAGCCCCCACCGCATCGCCGTCTACCCTGGATCGTTCGATCCGCTGCACGAGGGACACCTGGACATCATCCACCGCTGTCGGCCCCTCTTCGACGAGGTGGTGGTGGCCGTCCTCCGGAACGAGGACAAGGAGCCTCTCTTCACGGTGGCGGAGCGGGTGGAGATGATCGAGGACGCCCTGGCGGGACAGGAGGGGTTCCGAGTCGAGAGCTTCTCCGGTCTCCTCGTCGATTTCATGGAACAGGTGGGAGCCTGTGCGATCGTCCGGGGCCTCCGGGCCGTCTCCGATTTCGAGTACGAGTTCCAGATGGCGCTGATGAATCGCCGACTGAATCCGACCATCGAGACCGTCTTCATGACGCCCAGGGAGGATCTCAGCTTCGTCTCCAGCCGGCTGGTGAAGGAGGTGTGCCGGCTGGGAGGGGACCTGGCGGGTCTGGTCCCCGGAGCCATCCTCCGGCGACTGGAACGCAGGCTGGATGGAGGACCGACAGATTGAGCCCGGGGCCGGAACCACCTGCGACGAACGACCCGGCCCATGGGCCCACTCCGACCCTCGGCTCGGTGTCCTCTTTCCTCGATCTCCCCAAGGCGGAGCTACACGTCCATCTCGAGGGCTCGATCCGCCCCCGAACCCTCCTGGAGCTGGCAGGCCGCCGGGGCGTTCGACTTCCCGCGGACGACGTGGAGGGGTTGCGGAAGTGGTTCGAGTTCAAGGACTTCGAGCATTTCGTCCAGGTCTACCTGAAATGCTCGGAGTGTCTCCGGGAGCCGGAGGACTTCCAGCTCCTGGTCCTGGACTTCATGGAGGAGCAGGCCCGGCAGAACATCCTCTACTCCGAGGCGCACTTCACCGTCGGGACCCATCTCATGCGGGGTTGCGCCGGCCGGGAGCTCCGGGACGCCCTCTGGGAGTCGGCCCGGGAAGGAGAGAAACGGTTCGGGGTGACCGTACGATGGATCCCGGACATCGTTCGGAACGTTCCGTATCGCTGGGCCGACGAAACGCTGGAGTGGGCCCTGGAGGGAAGGGAGCACGGAGTCGTGGCCCTGGGGCTCTCCGGTTACGAGGCCACGCACCCGAACGAGCCTTTCCGGAGCCACTTCCGGGCGGCCCGGAAGGCGGATTTGCCCCGGGTAGTGCATGCCGGGGAACATGCGGGCCCCGATTCGATCTGGTCGTCCCTCGAGGTCTGTGAGCCCGATCGGCTCGGCCACGGCGTGCGGGCCATCGAGGACCGGGAGCTGGTGGAGTGGTTGGCCCGTCGCCGGATTCCTCTCGAGATCTGTCCGACCTCCAACCTCTGCCTGGGGGTCTATCCGGACCTGGAGCGGCATCCCTTCCGGCGCCTCGACGAGACGGGCTGCCTGGTCACGATCAACTCCGATGATCCCCCGCTGTTCAATACGACCTTGAGTCGGGAGTACGGGAGGGTGGCCGAAGGGTTCGGATATCCTCGTTCGGAGATGTCCCGGTTCGCCCGGACGGCCATCGAAGTCGGCTTCCTCCCGCCGGAGGAGCGCCGGGAGATCCTGGAGAGGTGGGAGCTCCGGGAATCCTGCAAGGCGGAGAACGTGGGGGTCGGGGGGGCAAAGTGTCCTTGAGAGAGATCCTCGCAGGAGAGAATCCGAGCTGCGGATCGTCGAACCGGGAAGCGGCTCGTCCTCGGAGGAGGGTCTTCCCCGGGGAGCTCCGAATGGATGCCTCCTGGGCCCTCCTGCTGGCCCTCCTGTCGGTCTCCTGGGTGTTTCCGGCCTCCGTGGAAGCCGAGGCGAGGACCTTCCGGGTGGATCCGGTGCACAGCAGCGTTGCCTTCGAGATTCGCCACGTGGTGACGAAGGTCCCGGGTCGGTTCCGGGAGTTCGAGGGGACCGTCCGTTACGATCCGGAGGCCCCGGAGGCCTCTTCCGTGGTCTTCGTGGTCCAGGCCGACTCCATCGACACCGACGATTCCGAACGTGACGCTCATCTCCGATCGCCAGATTTCTTCGACGTGAAACGATTTCCCACCCTGGAGTTCCGGAGCCTCCGGGTCCGGGGGATCGACGACGACACCGTGGAAGTCACCGGGGAGCTCACGATCCACGGGATCACCCGGGAGGTGACCTTCCCGGCGGAGGTCCTCGGGGTGGTAGCGCTCCCCGGCGGCGGGAAGGCGGGCTTCGAGACGGAGTTCTCGTTGAACCGCAAGGACTACGACATCACCTGGAATCGACTTCTCGATCAGGGGGGTGCGGTCCTGGGCGACGAGGTGGAGGTCACGATCCGCCTGGAGGCCGACGAGACCCCCGATTCCTGATCCGAACCGCTCCTGGTCCCGGGGACGAGGCCGTCCCCGGGCGCGGAGAACCTCTCGGGGAGGAGAATCGGTGGACCGTTCCTGAGGACGACGTGAGCTGGAAGCTCCTGTTCGGAGGGTTGCTGAGCGCCCTCGTCCCCGAGGAGCCGAGGGCTCGAATTGTCCGGACCGTCGGGGTGGATCCCCCGTTCTGGTCCTTCGTCCTGGGAGTCGTCCAGCTGCTCATTCCCACTCTGCTCCTGGTGGACGACTTCCTGACGGTGATGCCGGAGCTCGTCTCGGCCCACACTGGAGCGTTCCTGGACAGGGTGAGCCCGGCGGAGTTCGGGAAGCGGGAGATCCGGGAGGCCTTCTATCTCGGCGGATCCTTCTCCTGGCTCCACTGGATCCTGCGACCCAAGGTGATGGTCCTGGCCAGTTTTCCCCTCTGGGGCCTGGTCCGACTCGCCGCCTTCGCCACCACCCGGGAGGCGGTAGCCGAGCCGGTGGTCTGGATCGGGTTTCGGCTCTGGGATCTGATGGTGAAGCGCCCGGCCCGGAGCGTGAATCGGAGAGTTCGCTTCGGAGCCGACCGGCCGGACCGCCTGGAGCCGATCTCCGATGACCGCCTCGAGGTCTGGACGGCCCGGGTCAAGACCGACTGGAACGAGGCCGTGACCATCGAGCACGACGGAAGGTTCTACCGGATGGCCGGTCTCGAGGAGAGGCGGTACGGGTCCCACTGGTGGTACGTGTACGAGCTTCGGGAGGAGAGCCCGGCGGCGGTGATCCGGCGCCTGGTTCGGTACGAGCCCGGGAGGTCTGAGAATCGATCCCCGGCATCCACGACCCCCCGAGACGAAGCGTCTTGAGACCTGCCGGTCAATCGCCCCTCCCGTCCCCGAGCTCGATGCCCAGGTCCCGGGCGGTGCAGATCGTGTCACCGTCAAGGGGGACGGTCTTCATCCGGCTCGTCGCCTCTTCCAGAGGAACCGTTTCCACGTCCGGCGGGTCCAGGGCCACCATGACGGAGAAGACTTCCCGCTCGACCATCCGGATGGCGGCAGCGCCGAAGCGGAGGGCGATGAGTCGGTCGTACGCGGTGGGGCGACCTCCCCTCTGGAGGTGACCCAGGACCACCGTGCGGCACTCCTTCCCGGTCCGCTCGCAGATCTGATCGGCGACCCTTTCGGCGATCCCGCCGAGGCGGACCTGTCGGCCGGCCTCCTTCTCCCCCCGGGTCACCAGCTCACCGCCCTCGGCCGTGGCCCCTTCGGCCACGACGATGATGGAGAAATGCCGACCCATGGCTTCCCGCCTCCGGACCTTGGCGCACACTGCCTCGATGTCGAAGGGGATCTCCGGGATCAGGATCCCGTCGGCTCCTCCGGCGATTCCGGCGTGGAGGGCGATCCAACCCGTGTATCGTCCCATCACCTCCACCGTGAAGACGCGCTCGTGGGCCTCGGCGGTGGAATGGAGCCGGTCGATTGCGGCCGTGGCGACGGAGACCGCGGTCTGGAAGCCGAAGGTGGCCACCGTACCTTCGAGGTCGTTGTCGATCGTCTTCGGAATTCCCACGATCGGGAGTCCCTTCCGGGCGAGGCCGTGGGCGATCTCCATGGTGCCGTCGCCCCCGATCGTCACCAGGGCGTCGAAGCCGAGATTCCGGAAGGCCTCAGTCACCTCGTCGGAGCGATCGACGGTTCGGTCCTCCTCCTCCCCCGAGACTGGCCAGTCGAAGGGATTGCCGCGATTCGTCGTTCCCAGAATCGTACCCCCCAGGTGGGCGATCCCCCGGACGGTGTCTCTTCCCAGGGAGATCACTCCTCGATCCCCCGGCTCGAGAAGCCCGTTGTAGCCCTTGCGGATCCCGAAGACCTCCCAGCCCCGCTTGAGCGCTCCCAATACCACGGCCCGGATGACGGCGTTGAGGCCGGGTGCGTCTCCGCCTCCGGTGTTGATGGCGATCCGCGTGGTCATCGAGGTTTCCTCCTGGGAATTGTCGTCGAGGGAGATCGAGGGTACCGCGATGGTGGAGTGATCGCAGAGGCCGCAGGAATTTTCGTTCTCGCGGGTTGCATTCTCCAAGGTGAGCCCTCGACGGGGCCAGCTCTTTTCTCCGTGTTACGCTCGTCCATCGCCGTGCGCATCCTGATCTCCAGAGTCCTGATCCTCCTCTCCCTCGCCGGTGCCCTCGGACATCCCGCCGGAGCCCAGAAGGTCTCGAATCCCGATCTCTTCGGCAAGACTGCGGCCGCCGCCCAGCGGGCCCTGGACGAGTACGGGGTCTGGGAGGATCCGGAGGCTCAGCGCCGACTCCAGGAGATCGGGTACCGGCTGGCGGGGCATTCCGGTTACCAGGACTTTCCCTTCTCCTTCTTCCTCATCGACATGAGAGAGCCGAACGCCTTCGCCCTTCCCGGAGGACAGATCTTCGTGACCCGGGGAATGTACGAGCTGGGACTCTCCGACGACCAGCTCGCGGGCCTCCTGGGCCACGAGATCGCCCACGTCACCCAGCAGCACGGGATCCGGATGCAGCGCCGGGCCACCCTCCTCAACATCCTGTCCCAGGCAGTGATGGTGGGGGTGATCATGGCCAGCGACGGAACGAGGGACACGCCTCGGGGGGTTCCCTACGATCCCCGACAGGATACGGGTCCCAGCTCCGGCCAGCAGATCCAGGGGGCGGCGGCGGCGAGTATGGTCCTGGGGGAGCTCCTCCTGCGGAGCTACAGTCGGGAGTTCGAGGACGAGGCCGACGAAGAGGGCCAACGGATCGCCGCCGCCGCGGGCTTCGCCCCCGGAGGGGCCGCGGATCTGTTCCGGTTGATGGAGGCCCGTCTACCCCAGTCCCGGAAGTACGGCTACTGGCGGACCCATCCCTTCTTCACCGATCGGGTCCGGGCGGCCTCCGCCCGTGGTGAGTCCCTGGCTTCCCAGGATCCTCATCCGGTGGACCGGTTCCGGGCCGCCACTCAGGCCACGCTGCTGGCCTACGAACCGGCGGAGATCGAGGGAGCCGATGCCGTCCTCCAGGAGAAGGTGGACCTCCTGCTCGACCGGGCGGCCCTGGCGGCCTGGCCCCGGGGAGAGACGGCGGAGCGGCTCCGGGAGAAGGAGCTCGACCGCCTCCGGGCCGAGGAGATGGAGTTACCGGCCACCTCCCGGGACTACGGTCGACTGATCAGGGCCTACGAGGAGCAGGAGGGGAGGGTGGCGGAGCTGACTCCGGAGAGCCCCTTCCTGGCGGAGCTCCGTCGGGAGAAAAAGACTCTGACCGAGGAGGTGGAGGAGATCTATCCGAAGGCCCGGGAGATCCTGGAGGACGGGGTCTACCAGACCCGCTTCCTGGAGACCTTCCTCAGCAACTTCCCCCAGGCTCCGGAGGTGCCGGAGGTGGCCATGGATCTGGCCCGGGCCTACAGTCGGATGGGCCGGCACACCGACGCGGTGGCTCGGTACCTCCAGGCCTGGCATGCCGATCCGGAGGGCGAGACCGGGACGAAGGCGATCCGGGGCCTCCAGCACCTGGCGGGAAACCTGGATCAGCTCGCGGCCCTCCAGCAGATCGCGAACCAGTTGGACGACCCCGAGATCGAGCGCGTCAGCCGGGAGCGGCTGGAGCGGTTGACGGAGGAGTACGACTCCCTGGCCAACGGAGCTGAGTACCTCGAGCGCTTCCCCGACGGACCTTTCGCCGATGCCGTGGCTCAGCGGCAGGAGAGCTTGGCCCGACGACTCTACGGAGAGGTCATCCTCTACCAGGAGGTCGGGGACAGCGTCAAAGCACTCCAGCGGATCCAGAAGATCCTCGACTACGCCCCCTTCTCCTCGGCCGCGGAGGAGCTACGGGGGCGGGTGGCGGCCGAGGAGAGCTGACCGGAGGCCTCCTCCGGACGGAGGGTGGGCGGGGGGGATCACCCGTCCATCCCCAGCTCCTTCATCCGTCGATAGAGCGTCGAGCGTCCGATGTCGAGGGCCCGGGCGACGGCGGAGAGATTCCCGTCGTGTTCCTCGATGGCCTGAGCGATCTCCATCCGCTCCCATCGCTCGAGCCGCTGTTTCAGGGTGCCGCTCTGTTCCCGGGGACGGGACTCGCTGTCCTCTTTGAGACTCTCCTGGAGGTGTGAGCTCTGGAGGAGCTCCCCGTCCTCCACGAAGAGGGCGGCCCGGGCCATCTCTCGTTCGAGTTGACGCACGTTACCGGGCCAGGAGAAGGACTCGAGAATCTTCATGGCTCCCCGGGAGATTCCGGCCACCTGAATCCCCGCCTTGTCGACCTCCCGCTGGAGAAAATGGGCGGCGAGATTGGGGATGTCCGCTCGGCGTTCCCGGAGCGCCGGGAGATCCACTCGCCAGTCGGCGATCCGGTGGTAGAGATCCTCCCGGAATCGGCCATCTTCCCTCAGCTCGTCAAGGTCCTGGTTCGTGGCCGCCACGACTCGGACCCTCGCCTTCCGGGGTTCCTGGCCCCCGACCCGGTAGACCTCCGCTTCCTGCAACACCCGGAGGATCTTGGCCTGGGTCTCGAACGCCATGTCGCCGATCTCGTCCAGGAAGAGGGTGCCACCGTCCGCCAGCTCGAACTTTCCCGGCCGGGAGCGGACCCCGGTGGCCACGCCCTGCTCGATCCCGAACAGCTCGGCCTCCAGAAGGTCCCGGGGGAGGGCGGCGCAGTTCAGCGCCACGAAGGGCTCCTCACGGCGCGGCGAGGCTCGATGGATATAGCGGGCCAGGAGAAGGACTCGAGAATCTTCATGGCTCCCC
>JAWVZJ010000114.1:0-7666 GCA_033722255.1 Thermoanaerobaculia bacterium
AGGAGGTGGCGGAATGACCGAACGGGACGACACCCGTCGCCAGGCCTCTCGGCTAAAGGCCCGACGTCGCCCGCTGGGGCTCTCGGGGAGGATCGCCAAGGCCTTCCTCGAGTCGAAGCTGACGCCGCTTCTGGTCCTCACCTCCCTTCTCCTGGGGGCCTTCGCCCTCATGGTCACTCCCCGGGAGGAGGAGCCTCAGATCCAGGTCCCCATGATCGACGTCTTCGTCGGTCTGCCCGGGGCCACTGCCCAGGAGGTCTCCCGGCGGGTGGTGGGCCCCCTGGAGAAGGTCCTGTACGAGATCGAGAACGTGGAGCACGTCTACTCCACCAGCCAGCCCTCCGGCGGGATCATCATCGCCCGCTTCCTGGTGGGGAGCGATCCCGACGAGGCGGTCCTCCGGGTCCATGCGAAGGTGGCGGAGATCCGACCCGAGCTGCCGGAGAACGTGATTCCCCCGGTGGTGGCGCCCCGGTCGATCGACGATGTCCCGGTGGTCGCCTACACCCTCTCCTCCGACGATGCCGCCCCGGTGGAGCTCCGTCGGGTGGCGGCCGAGCTGAAGCGGGTCCTCTCCTCCCACCCCCGGGTCTCCGAGGTGGCCCTGATCGGGGGCGGGCGCCGCGAGCTCGGGATCGATCTCGACCGGGAGGCCATGGCCGCCTACCGGGTGAGCCCGCTCCAGGCGCACCAGGCCCTGGCCGGACTGGACTGGCGTCTCCCCGCCGGGGCCTTCGACTCCGCCGATGTGGAGACGGTGGTGGACGTGGACGCACGGCTCCGGACCCGCTCCGACGTCGGGAACGCCGTGGTCGGCGTCTACGGCGGCGATCCCGTCTATCTCCGGGACATCGCCGAGATCACGGACGGTCCGGCGGAGCCGGAGAGTTACGTCTGGATCCTCGGAGGCGCCGCCGCCGAGGAGGTGGGTCTGACCCCCGAGGTGGATCGGCCCGCCATCACGGTCTCCGTGGCCAAGAAACCCGGGACCAACGCCATCGACCTGGTCCGGGATCTCGACGGCCTGATGGCCTCCCTCGAGGGGGGATTGATCCCCGGGAACGTCGAGGTCACCAAGACCCGGGACTACGGATTCACCGCCGACGAGAAGTCCTCCGAGCTGATCAAGCACCTCTGGATCGCCACCCTGGCCGTGGTGGTGCTTATGGCCTTCGCTCTGGGCCGCCGGGAGGCGGTGGTGGTCCTGGTGGCCGTCCCCACGACCCTGGCTCTGACCCTGGCCTCGTCCTACCTCTTCGGCTACACCCTGAACCGGGTCACCCTCTTCGCCCTGATCTTCGCCATCGGGATCCTGGTCGACGACGCCATCGTGGTGGTGGAGAACATCCATCGCCACTACCAGCTCGGCTGGACGAATCCCCGCCACGCCACGGTGTACGCCACGGACGAGGTGGGGAACCCCACGATCCTGGCCACCTTCACCGTGGTGGCGGCACTGTTGCCCCTGGCCTTCGTCTCGGGGCTCATGGGGCCCTACATGCGCCCCATCCCCATCAACGCCTCGGCGGCCATGATCTTCTCCCTCCTCGTGGCCTTCGTCGTGTCCCCCTGGCTCACCTACCGCCTCTTCCGGCGCCACGCCGAGGAGATCGCCGAGGGGGACCACGAGCCGGAGGACGAGACGGTGGAGGAGACCCGGCTCCACCGGGACTACTCCCGGCTCATGCGCCCCTTGCTGGCCCGGCCCTGGCGGCGGTGGGCGGCCCTCGGCGGGGTGGCCCTGCTCCTGCTCCTGTCCGTCTCCCTCTTCTACTTCGAGGCGGTGGTGGTGAAGATGCTGCCCTACGACAACAAGAGTGAGGTCCAGGTGATCGTGGACACCCCCGAGGGCACGACCATGGAGTCCACGGGAGCCCTGGCCCGCCGCCTGGCCGAGGACGTAAGGCTCCTGCCGGAGGTCACCGACGTGGAGGTCTACGTGGGAACCTCGGCCCCGTACAACTTCAACGGGTTGGTCCGGCACTACTTCCTCCGATCCGGTCCGGTGGTGGCGGACCTCCAGGTCAACCTGCGGCCGAAGCACCACCGGGAGCGACCGAGCCACGCCTTCGCCAAGGCCCTCCGGCAGCGGATCCAGCCCCTGATGGAGGGAACCGGGGCCAGCGTCAAGGTCACCGAGGTGCCCCCGGGGCCACCGGTCCTCTCGACGCTCGTGGCGGAGGTCTACGGGCCGGACCTGGAGAAGCGGGTGGAGCTGGCCGGCCGGGTCAAGGAGATCTTCGCCTCGACCTCGGGCGTCGTCGACGTGGACTGGTTCGTGGAGAACCCGGGACCCCGGGTGGAGCTCACGGTGGACCGGGAGAAGGCCGTGCGTCTGGGCGTGACCCCGGAGGCCGTGGCCCGGACCCTCCGGGTCTCCCTGGCCGGGGCACCGGTGGGGTTGCTGGGAGAGCGAAATGCCCGGGAGCCGGTTCCCATGGTGCTTCGCCTGGAGCGGGCCCACCGCTCGGGGATCGACGAGCTGACCGGGCTGTCGGTCCACGGTCCCGAGGGGCGGCTGATTCCCCTCCGGGAGCTGGTCACCCCCCGACCCGTGGAGCGGGAGCGCTTCGTCTACCACAAGAACCTCCGGCCGGTCACCTACGTGATCGCCGAGGTCTCCGGAGCCCAGGAGTCTCCCGTGTACGCGATCCTGGAGATGCAGGACCGGATCGAGGCTCTGGAGGATCCCCTGGGCCTCCCCCTGGAGGTCTTCGCCACCCATCCGCCGGAGGGTCCGACGGACTACGCCGTGAAGTGGGACGGGGAGTGGGAGATCACCTGGAAGGTCTTCCGGGACATGGGGATCGCCTTCGCGGTCGTCCTGGTCCTGATCTACGTGCTGGTGGTCGGATGGTTCGGGAGCTTCGTGACCCCCCTGATCATCATGGCCCCGATTCCCCTCACGCTGGTGGGGATCCTCCCGGCCCACGCCCTGGGTGGAGTTTTCTTCACCGCCACCTCCATGATCGGATTCATCGCCCTGGCCGGAATCATCGTCCGGAACTCGATCCTCCTGGTGGACTTCGTCAACCTGGAGCTCGAGGCCGGGGAGTCCCTGGAGGACGCCGTGGTAAAGGCCGGGGTGGTGCGATTCCGGCCCATCGCGCTGACGGCGGCGGCCCTGGTGGTCGGGGGCTCGGTGATCCTCCTGGACCCGATCTTCCAGGGTCTCGCCGTGGCCCTGATCTCCGGGGTGGTGGTCTCCACCGCCCTGACCCTGATGGTGATTCCCCTCCTCTACTACATGTACATCCGGGCCGTGGGCGTCCAAGCCATCACGGGCGAGGAAAGCGAGGGGGATGAGACCTCTTGATCAACCTCGAAAGGAGACGACGACATGACAACAAACGACGTGAACGGCTGGCTCCGGGGGATCGCCGGAGCCTTCGTGATGCTCTCCCTGGCCCTGGGCTACTGGGTCCACCCGGCCTGGTTTCTCTTCACCGCCTTCGTGGGGGCGAACCTCTTCCAGTCGGCCCTGACCGGCTGGTGTCCGATGATGGCGATCCTCCGGAAGGCGGGGGTCCGGGGGTGAGTCGATGAAGATGTTGATGGCAGTCGTGGACGAACAGTGCAAGGAGGAGCTGGAGGTCCGTCTCACCCGGGCCGGGGTCCTGGACTACACCGAGATCCCCAGGACCTTCGGGATGGGCTCCACCGGCCCCCGCCTCGGTTCCCGGGCCTTCCCCGGCACCTCGGCCGTGGTCTTCTCCCTGGTGGAGAAGGAGGACGTGAAGGCGGTGCGGGAGGAGGTCGGGGCTCTCTGCGCCGACCACGACGCCCCCATGCACCTCGTGGCCTGGGACGTGGAGGACTTGGCGACCGAAGGCTGAGTCACCCGGATCGTTTCCGAGCGCCGGACGCTCATCGTCCCTGTCTCGTCTCCCCCCTTTCCCGCTGCGGGCCTCGGCGGGCCATCCGAGCCGGGAAGTATCTCCGGAACGGCCCCCCTCCGCCGCGGGGCCCTCGCCTCTCGGTCTGATACCGTGAGCGTTACGAGCTCAGCACAGGGCATCGGCTTCGTCCGGTGCCTCGATCGGTTCCTGTCGAAGGGGGGAGAGTCATGGGGAGAGTGACGGCTCGAATCGCTGGGGTTCTTCTGGGCGCCAGCCTGTTCGTCGTACCGGCGACTGCCCAGACGGCCGAGGATGCGCCGAAGGTCGGATTCCTGCTCAAGACGATGCAGGAGGAGCGATACGAGAGAGACCGCCGAGCGTTCACGGCGAAGGTCGAGAGCCTCGGCGGGACGGTGCTCTTCGAGTCGGCCGACAACGACGCCGCGCTCCAGGGCCGCCAGCTCCGTTCCATGCTCCAGGAGGGCATCGATGTCCTCGTCATCCAGCCGGTGGACACCGGCCAGGCGGGGCTCATGATCAAGCAGGCGCTGGACCAGGAAGTGAAGGTCGTGGGATACGACTCGATTCCCCTCAACAGCCCCCTCGACTTCATGGTCATGCAGGACAGCTGGGCCGTCGGTCGGATCCAGTTCCGGGAGCTGGTCTCCTGGCTGCAGAGAACCCGGGGCCGCGTCGGGGGTCGCATCGCCCTGATCCGCGGCGCCCCGGGAGATTCGAACGCCGGCGCCATGAGCGCGCCGATCGTCTCCGGAGTGGCCGACTATCCGGCGCTGGAGATCGTGGTCGACGAGTCTCACGAGGCCTGGTCGCCAGAGGCGGCCCGTCGCACCGCCGCCGATGCCCTGCGTCGCTACGACGGGAAGATCGACGCCTTCCTCTGCAACAACAGCGGATTGGCCCGGGGCGTTCTGGAGGCCCTGGAAACCCGGGGACTCGCCGATGCGGATCGAGTCTACGTCGCCGGTGCCGACGCGGACCTGGCGAACGTCCGGGCCGTGGCCCGGGGTGCGCAGGCGCTCGAGATCTGGAAGCCGATCGAGCCTTTGGCCCACGAGGCGGCCGAGGTGGCGATCGCTCTGGTTCGGGACCGCTCGGTGAGCCCTGATCGAACGATCAACAACGGCTTCAAGCCGATTCCCACGATCGTCACTCCGGTCACGGCCGTGACGCGTTCCACCATCGAGGACACCGTGATCGCCGGAGGCTTCTACACCCGGGAACAGGTCTTCGGCGTCGGTGAGTAGGCCATTCGATTCGTCGAAGACCACGACTGAGCAGACCGGCGGCTCGACGTACGCCGTGGAGGAGATGGTCCCCATCGCCGAGAGAGGATGATCACCGCCGGCCCACCGGCTACACGTGGCTTCCGGATCCGTGACCGACGGCGACTGCACCGAGTTCCTCAAGTGGGCCCTGCCCCGGATGGGGATGCGCTGGGAGGGCTTTCGGAAGCCCCGGGGGCAGGTCTGCAAGCGGATCCGGGAACGGCTCGGCGATCTCGAGCTGAGGAGCTTCGAACGGTACCGCGACTACCTGGACGACCATCCCGAAGAGTGGGAGGAGCTCACATTCCGCTGCCGGGTTACCATCTCTCGGTTCTTCCGGGAGCGTTCGGTGTGGCGGGACCTGGGTCGGAGAATCGGCGATCTCTGGGAGGAAAAGGACGGTACGGACCCCCTCGCGGTCTGGAGCTCCGGATGCGCCTCCGGGGAAGAGCCCTGGTCCCTCCGCATCCTCTGGGACCTGCAGATCGCTTGCGACCTGCCCGAGGAGGCGTCGCTGGAGATCCTGGCCACCGACTTCGATCCCCATCTCCTGGACCGGGCCCGCCGGGCCTGCTACCCGCAGAGCTCCCTGGAGGAGGTGCCGGAAAGGTGGCGGGAGACGGCCTTCGAGCGACGAGAGGACGAGCACTGCCTCCAAGGACGGTTCCGCCACGGTGTGGAGTGGCGTCGTCACGACCTTCGCCGGGAGGCCCCTCCCGGGCTCTTCGATCTCGTCTTCTGCCGGTACGTGGTGTACATCTACTCCGACGAAGCGGCCCAGGAGAAGCTCACGCGGCGGCTCGCGGGATCGATCCGTCCGGGGGGCCTGCTGGTCGTGGGAGCGAAGGAGGAGATTCCCGAGCCCTGCGAGGATCTCTTCGAGCCGTTCGACCCCTCGATCTATCGAAGGGCGGTCCTGGACTGATCGGCCTTGCCGGGACGGCGGTTCGATGACGGGGTAACGCAGGGGATCGCGGCTCGGACCTTCTCTACCGGAGGAGCGAGGCCCGGGGTGTCGGCCGAGCGGTATGATGCGAGATCGTGACTGAACGCGAAAAGGGGGGAAGCGGAGGGGGACCGCCTTCGATGATCGGATCGGTACTCGTCCTTCTTCTCTCGATCCTCGCTCCCTCCGCGATCTCGGCGCAGGAGGCGGCCGTCTCGGGTGAGCCTCCGGCCGAGCCGGCGGCGCCCCTGATCCTGGCCACGAAGGAGGCCCCTCCCTTCGCCATGAAGACGGAGGATGGACGGTGGACCGGGATCACGGTGGATCTGGTGCGGCTCCTGGCCGACGACCTCGGCAGGCCCCTCGAGATCAGGGAGACCGCCCTGGCGGGCCTGCTCCGAGGAGTGGAGGAGGGGCGGTTCGACCTCGCCGCCGCCGCCCTGACCATCACCGCCGAGAGGGAGCGTCGGGTGGATTTTTCCCACTCCTACTTCTCGTCGGGCCTGGGGATCGCCACCGTCCGGAAGCCCCAGGGCTGGTTGGCCGTGGCCCGGGGATTCTTCTCTCTCCAGCTCCTCCAGGTGGTCATGGGCCTCGTCGGTCTCCTCTTCGCCGTGGGCCTGGTGGTCTGGCTCTTCGAGCGTGGACAGAATCCGAAGCAGTTCGGAGGCTCTCCCTCCCGGGGCATCGGCTCGGGATTCTGGTGGTCGGCGGTGACCATGACCACCGTGGGCTACGGCGACAAGGCGCCGGTCTCCTTCGGCGGCCGCCTCGTAGCCCTGCTTTGGATGTTCGCCTCCTTGATCGCCATCTCCACCTTCACCGCCGCCATCGCCAGCGCCCTGACGGTCAGCCGGCTGGAGGCCGTGGTCGAGGGACCGGAGGATCTTCCCCGGGCCACGGTTGGGGCCGTGACCGACACGACGGGAGCCCTCTTTCTGGAGGACGAGACCATCGACTACCGGGGATTTTCGACCCCGGCGGAGGCGATGGAGGCCCTGATCGGGGGCGACCTGGACGCGGTGGTCCACGACGCCCCGATCCTCGCCTATCTGGCCCGGGGGCTGGAGGCCGGATCGGTGGAGGTCCTGCCGGAGCGCCTGGATACCCAGGAGTACGGGATCGCGCTGCCGTCGGAAAGCGATCTCCGGGAGCCCCTGAACCGCGCGCTGTTGGAACGGGTCGGGAGCCCGGCGTGGGAGCGTCTGGTGGCCTCCTATCTGGGCGGCTGAGCTTCGCTCACCGGAATCGAGATCGGAACAGGGGCAGGGTCGACGGACGGCTCGCGGCAGGATCGGTCGGCGAACTCGGGTTGTTCTCGGCTGGTCCGACGGGGTCTGACGGCTCCCCGGTCGTCGGGAGACCTCGTTCTCGCTGCCCGGATCAGCGTCCCGTCCACTCCGGATCCCGCTTCTCGAGGAAGGCCTGGACCCCCTCCTTCATGTCCTCGGTGGAGAAGCAGAGGCAGAAGAGGTCCCGCTCGTAGAGGAGCCCCTCTTCGATCGACATCCGCTCGCTGGCCCGGAGGGCCTGCTTCGCCACCTTCAGCGTCAGCGGACTCTTGGAGGCCATCGCGGAAGCCATCTCCAGGGTGC
>JAWVZJ010000115.1:0-7634 GCA_033722255.1 Thermoanaerobaculia bacterium
CATCAAGGTGCCCATGACCCGCCCCATGTCGCCGGGCCCCTGGAGGTTCTCCTCCTCGATCAGGTCCCGGACGGCGGCCCGGGCCTCCTCCTCCGAGATCGGCTCTGGAAGGTACTCCTGGAGGATCGAGAGCTCGGTCTCCTCCTGGACGGCGAGCTCCTCCCGGCCGCCCTCCCGGTACTGCGTCGCGGCCTCGGACCGCTGCTTGACGCCTCGGTTGACGACGGTGAGGAAGTCGGACTCCTCCAGCTCCCGTCCCTTCTCGATCCGTTCGTTTTTCAGCTCGGAGAGGAGCATCCGGAGGGTGGAGACCCGGGTTTTGTCCCCGGACTTCATGGCGTCCTTGAGGTCGGACTGTACGCGGTCGATCGGTGTGGTGGCCATGGGGCGAGTATAGCGGTCGCTCGGGTCGCCCCCTCGAGACCGTCCTCGGCTGTGGAGCCCCCTCCTCTCAGCCGACGTCCCGTTCGTCTCCTTCTTCTTCTCCTGGAGTCCCCTCCTGCCGGTCGGCATCCGCCAGATGCTGGGGAAGGGGGAGCTCGATGACGAACACCGTTCCCCGGGGTTGGTTGTCCTCGACCCGCAGGATTCCCTGGTGGTCGGCGACGATCCGGTGCACGATGGCCAGGCCGAGGCCGGTGCCCCGACCCTTGGTGGAGAAGTGGGGCAGGAAGAGCTTCTCCTTGGCCCGGGAAGGGATCCCTCGGCCGGTGTCGGCGACCCGGAGCACGAGTCGATCGGAGGACAGCAAGGCTTCGACCCGGACGAAGCCCTCTTCCGTCGCCTCCAAGGCGTTGTCCAGGAGATTGATCAGGGCGCTCTTGAGCTGCTCCGGATCGGCCCAGGCCCGTTTCGCTCCGGGATCGATCCGGGCCTCGACCTCGACCCTCTCCTTCAGTCCCCGATAGAGGCGCACCGTGTCCCCGACCAGGTCCTCCAGGTCGATCTCCGTGGGCTGGAGGCTGGGCATCCGGGCGAAGCGGGAGAATTCGTCCACCATCGACTTCAGGGTCTCCACCTCCCGGACGATGATCTCCATCCCGTCCTCCAGCACCGGCCCCAGCTCTCCCTTCCCGGTCCGGTGCTTGTGCAGCGTCCGCTCCGCGGCCAGCTGGATCGGCGTCAGGGGATTCTTGATCTCGTGGGCGATCCGCCGGGCGGCGTCACTCCAGGCGGCCAGGCGCTGGGCCTTGATGAGCTCGGTCAGGTCCTCCAGGACCACGACCCGCCCCAGAGCCTCGCCCCCCGGGGTCTTCATCGGGGTCACCTTCACCTCGAAGGTCTTCCACTCCCCGGCCAGGGCCAGCCGGACCTCCTCCCCCTCCGACGGGGAGATGGGCGAAGGCTCGGTGTCCAGGACCCGGAGGAGCTTCCGGCGCTCGGGATCGCTCCAGGCCTCGTCCACGGGTCGTCCCTGGAGCTCCGACTCCTCCTGACGGAGCATGGTGAGGGCGACCCGGTTGCAGAGGACGATCTCGTCGTTCCGATCCAGGGCCACGACGCCGGCGGCGACGCTGTCGACCACGGCCAGGAAGAGAGCCCGCTCCTCGTCCAGGCGACGGTTCGCCTGGGTGAGCTCCCGATTCCCCCGTTCCAGGGCCGCGGTCATCCGGTTGAAGGAGTCGACCAGCACCGCGAGCTCGTCGTCTCCCTCCACGTCCACCCGATGGGAGAGGTCTCCCCCCATGATCCGCCGGGTCCCGGTGACCAGAGCCTGGATCGGCCGGATGACCCGCCGGGCCAGGTAGAGCCCGACCCAGGCCGAGGCCAGGAGGATCAGGAGGGTGATCATCAGAAACAGCAGCATCTGGCTGGCCGTGATCTCGGCCTTCTGGTGCTTGAGCTGGAGGTACCCCTGGGAAGTCTGGATCAGCTCCTCCGTCTGCCGGGCCAGGGTCGGCTCCAGGATCCGGCCGGCCACGATCAGGGCCGGGGGATCGCCGGAGTCGGGAATGGTCACCGCCCCGAGGATCACCTTGCCCCGATCCCCGGGGGGGGTGAGGATCCGGTTGCCCTCCCCGTCCAGGCCCGCTTCCACCAAGAATCCGGTCCCGGGTTCCGGCAGCTCGCTCCAACCGGAGAGGGGATCGAGGACGCCGTGGAGGAACTCGGCCTCCCGGTAGACGGCGAGGAAGTCCAGATCCTCCCGGCGGAGCTGCGTCTGCAGGTGTCGATCCAGTTGCGGTCTCCGGGCGAGGACATCGACGTCGAAACCTTCCAGCTCCCGGGCCAGCTCCCGGGCGTCGGTCATCGTGGTCCGGGTGGTGCGCTCGAGGACCTGCTCGGCCACGGCGGATCCCTGCTCCAGGACCTGTTCCACCGGAGCCGTGAACCACCGCTCGATCGACTGCTGCAAGAGCTCGCTGGCGTAGAAGAAGAGCACCAGCACCGGGATCAGGGACAGGCCGATGTAGGTCGCCACCAGCTTCGTCTTCAGCTTGGCACCGAGCCGGCGACGCCGGCGCTCGATCCAGAGCTTGAACAGGTTCCTGGCCAGGACCAGGAGAATCGTCAAGATCAGCAGGACGTCGATGTACCAGAGGACGAAGAGGAGGACCCGGTTGGTGACCATGGTGGAGGGAAGATCCCGGCTGGTGTGGAGAAGGAAGTAGAGCCCTCCCAGGAACACCAGGAGCAGACCGAGCATGGCCAGGATGAGGCGGGTGTCCTTCCGCAGTCGGCGGAGCTGGGTTCGGAGCCCCACGAAACCTCCCGATCAGCCGCCTTCGGAGTCGGGAACCAGAAACTTCCGGGAGGAAACCCAGTCGGTAGTGACGTTCACCGGCACGAGATCCAGATAGGTCTTGCCCCCGAGCCGAGCCCGGGCCTTGATCAGGAGTCGGGTGCCGGCGGGGAGGTCGTCGAGACGGAAGACCGGCCAGCCCTCGAACCGGGTCATGAGGCGCTCCAGCTCCCGGAGGCTCCGAGCCGTCCGGCTCTCCACCAGCTTGCCGTTCTGCTTGATGTTCAGGAGATACTCCTGGGACACGGCGTTGTACATCGCCACCACCTCGAGGGTCGCCGACCGGAGGTAGTCGTCCCACCAGTGTTTGCGGTCCCGGAGGAGGTCGAACTGGAAGATGAAGGCCGTGGGGAGGCCGCTCTGGACCCGTTCTTCGACCGTGTCGGAGAAAGCCTCCTCGACCCGGAAGGAGACCTCGAGCTCCCGGGCCGTGGGATGCACCCGGAGATCCTCCATGCTCTGTCCCCAGGCCGGGGTCGCAATCAAGATCAGGGCGAAGAGAGGGATTCGCACGGATCCGAGTGTACCGGGACCGCCGGAGGACGCGCTATCGTGGATCCATGAGCGGCAAGAGGGAGCGGAAGATCCTGGCCCGGAACCGGAAGGCCAGGCACGACTACGAGATCCTCGACACTTTCGAGGCGGGAATGGTGCTGAAGGGCACCGAGGTCAAGGCCGCCCGCCAGGGCCGGGTCCAGCTCAAGGACGGCTACGTGGAGATCCGGGACGGAGAGGCCTGGCTGGTGGGTTCCCACATCAGCCCCTACAGCCACGGGAATCGGACCAACCACGACCCGGACCGGGATCGGAAGCTCTTGCTCCGTCGGTCCGAGATCGACAAGCTCTTCGGGGCCACGACCCGGAAGGGATTGACGGTGGTGCCCCTGGAGATGATCCTCGACGGGCCCTGGATCAAGGTCCGGATCGCCCTGGCCCGGGGGAAGAAGCTCTACGACAAGCGGGAGACGGCTCGGCGCAAGGCCATGGAGGAGGAGATGCGCCGTATCGAGAGCGAGTGGTAGCGGTTCCCGGGCTCTACCTCGACCGCCGGTATTTCACGTCGTTGAGGGTCCAGTCGTAGTCGAGGAACTCGATCTCGGGTGCCCGCCCCCGCTCCAGGGTCTCGGCCACCGGTTCGGAGTAGCGGCCCACGAACTCCGAGACGGAGTCCGCCACCTGGAGGAAATCGGACCGGTACCAGTCGTAGAGGGGGGTGAGCCGGAGCAGGTTCTCCTCCGGCTCGTACCGGAGCCAGGTCTCCCGCCCGTGAACGTACTCGGTGCGCTCCTCGAGCTGCCGCCCCAGGGTCTCGGCCCGATAGGGCTCCCGGGCAAGGGGGGGACAGCCGACGGCGGCGCAGACCAGGACGAAGTGGATCCTGGGTTCCTGGAACTTCGGGCGGATCTGTTCGTGCTCGATCTGGTCCAGGCTCCAGGTGTGGGAGCCGATCCGCCATCGCTCGGCCTTCCATCGCTGGTCCCTCGGGATCTCCTTGATCGAGTCCACCGGCCAGTGGTCGAGGATCAGTTTCAGGGTGAAGGCGTTGTAGGAGTTGATCAGGAGGGCTAGCTTCTCGTTCCGGTCCAGAGCCTCGAAGGGAGCCTCGGCCACGGTCTCCAGGTAGCGATCCAGGGTCTCCTCGTCCTCCATGAGACCCTTGTAGTCCACCCATCCGGCCCCGTCGACGTGGGTGGCGAGGAGCTCGCCGTAGGTGGAGTGGTCCACCGACGGTCCCCCGGGCCTTGCCTCGTAGGCCTCCTTCATCTCGACGCGACCGGGTCCGAAGAGTCCGCTCAAGATTCCGGGGCTTGCCTGGAGCCAGGCGGCCCCTCCCACGGCCAGGATCGCCAGGAGTGCCCACACCAGAGCGGGAACCACGGAGGCCGGGGCTTCCCGTTCCAGCTCACCCTCCTCTGGCGGGCCCTCTTCGGCCTCGCCGTCCTCTTCGACCTCGGTCTGCTCCGCCAGCTTCCTCCGGGCCAGGATCGTGACATAGACCGTCACGGCGATGGTGGCCAGGAGGCCGATGCCCAGGAGGACCCACTCCCCCGGGGTTCGATCTCGACCACCGGTCACGGCGGCACCGGTGACGTGTCCGACGTAGACGTACAGGAAGGTCCCCGGGAGCATGGCCAGCCAGCTGGTGAAGAAGTAGGCCCAGAAACCGATTCGGGTGAGACCGAACATGTAGTTTTGGAGGTTGAAGGGAACGGCGGGGGAGAGCCGGAGCAGGGCCACGACCTTCCATCCTCCCTCGGCGATGGCCCGGTCTACGGCGTCGAACTTCGGATGCTCTGCCGCCAGCTCCGAGATCTTCTGCCGCGCCAGGTGACGACCGACCAGAAAGGCGGCACCGGCTCCCAGGGTCGAGGCGATGGAGACCACGATCGTCCCGTAGAGCAATCCGTAGAGGGCTCCGGCGGCCAGGGTGAGGATCAATCCCGGGACGAAGAGGACGGTGGCCACGATGTAGACGAGGGTGAAGACGGCGGCGCCCCAGAGACCCAGGCCTTCGATCCAGCCCCGGAGGGCCTGCATCGCCTGTCCCAGGGGGAGGGAGCGGGAGGCGACGACGAGGGCGACGACGATCAGGGCGATGGAGCTCCCCCGGATCTTGTCGGCGTGGCGCTGGAGGGTGGCGGTCGCGGTCATGGCGTTCTCTCCGTGAACGGTCTGAGCGGTCGGCGGGTCTCGGGTCGTCGTTCAACCGGGTCCGTCGGGACGGGAGTCCGGCCCCGGCGAGTCGTCTCTCTCGGTCGGTTCTACGGGGGAGCCCCGGGAGACGGTTTTCCCGAGATCCTCGTCCCCTGCCAGATGCACCGGCAGGGGTCGGGTGGCGGAGCCGGCGTAGAGGGTCCGGTGGGGGAAGGGGATCTCGATCCCCTCCCGGTCGAAGGCCTCCTTGACGGCCCTCAGGACCTCGTTCTTGACTGTGAGGAAATTCGTCCGCTCTGCCCAGACGGAGAACTGGAGGTCCAGGGAGGATTCTCCGAAACCCCGGAAGATCAGGAGGGGAGCCGGCTCCTCGAGACAGAGGGGATGCTCCTCGGCCGCCTGTTCGAGGATCTCCTGGACCCGACCGAGGTCTTCCTTGTAGGCGACGGGAACCTGGAGATCGATCCGTCGGATCGGGAATCGGGTGAGGTTGGTGATCGGGGTCTTGAGGAGTGTCTCGTTGGGGAGGCGGACCAGGAGATTGTCGAAGGTCCGGAGCTTGACGGAGAGGAGATCGATGCTCAGCACGAACCCGGTCCGGTTCTCGACGGAGATGAGGTCTCCCACCGAGAACGGACGCTCACCCAGGAGAAAGAGACCGCTGATCAGGTTCGAGGCCGAGGTCTGGGAGGCGAATCCCAGGGCGACGGTGAGGATGCCGGCGGCCCCCAGGAGGATCGAGAGGTCGAACCCGAGATGCTGAAGGGCGATCGTGGCCATCAGGAAGAACACGCCGTAGAAGGTCAGGCGCTGTCCCACCATGGCGGTCTGGGCCGATCCCCTGGACTCCAGGAGCCTTCGGGCTCCCGCAGCCAGCATCCGCGCGGCCAGGAAGCCCCCCAGGAGGATTAGGCCACCCCGAAGCCAGTCCAGGACCCTTTCGTCGGAGAGAGCGGCCCAGATCGAGTCCAGGGACATCAGAGCAGGCCCCCCAGGGCCCGGACCAGGAGGTTCTTCGGTCCCGCCGTCCGGGCTGGAGAGACGAGCTCGGCCTCTTCGAAGGGAGCCCGGTCACCGATCTTGACCCGGGCGAGCTCCTCCGGCGTCTCCTGCTCGACGGTGATCCTCGGAGTGCCGAATCCCCGATCGCGATGCCAGTAGAGGGGCAGGTGGGGGAGAGGAAGCCCGAGGCGCTCCAGGAGCAGATCGGTGGAGCCGGGATTCCGCAACCTCACCTCGGTGATCGCCCGGTGAGCCCGGTGGGGAAGCTCCTCCTCCTGGAGGCGGGCGGAGGTCCGGCTGCCGTAGCAGAGCTCGCCCTCCGTGGTGGTGGGTCCGAACCAGGTGTCGGGCGGTCGGGTGGTGGGAACTTCCGTCAGGGGCAGGGAGCCGCCTCCCGCCACGATCCGGATCCACAGGGGACTGCTGACGAACAGACTCACCGGCTGTCCCGGCAGGAGATGGAGAGGGATCGCGGGCCGGGTCACCAGGGTCCGGTCGGCGAGGATCGGGGCCAGCTCCAGGGTGGGCGTCGTGGCTCCGGTGGCGAAGCGGGTGACCTCTTCCAGCTCCGGGACCTCCTCCTCCGCGGCCGAGAGGGCGAGCTCCCAGCCCTCCCGGCCCTCTTCCGCCTGGCGCTCGGCGGCAATGCGCCACTCCCGTTGACGCCGCCGGATCCAGAGGTCGAGGGGCCCGATGCGCCAGTATCCCACGGAGCCCTCTCCGAGCTCGAAGACTCCCCACCAGCGACCCGCCTCCGCCTCCGTCTCCTTCCGCGCCTCGGCCATCGGGGACGATCCTATCCCGAGGGCTCTTCCTCGTCCCGACCCCGGGCCAGATGCACGAGGGCGTCGCCTTGATGGACGAGAGGATTGCTCGAGTACCCGATCACCAGACCGTCGAAGGGCGCCCGGACGACCTTGGATCTCCCGCCGAAGGGAATCCGGACTCGCCCCAGAACCTGTTTTCGGTCCACCCGTTCCCCCAGGCCGCAGTCGATATAGAAGATCCCGCTCCGGGGAGCCCGGATCCAGCGGGTGGAGGTCGCCTCGAAGGACGGCGGAGCCTCCACCCCGAGCTCGGAGGGAGCGGCCCGTGGCCAGATCTCCAGGGCCCGGAGGACCCGGAGGATCCCGGTCACCCCGGTGGCGATGGCATCCTCGTCGAACCGCTGCGGTCCCCCGGCCTCGTAGACCAGGACGTGGGCCCCCTTCTTCCGGGCCGCGGCCCGGAGGGA
>JAWVZJ010000116.1:0-7625 GCA_033722255.1 Thermoanaerobaculia bacterium
AGCCTCTTCGCCCTGGTCCGGCCGGAGGGAGCCTGGCTCGGCCTCGACCCGGAGCACTACGAGCACGTCCGGGCCACCTTCCTGCTGGTGGCAGTCTGGTTCTCCCTGTTCTCCCTGCCCCTCCTGATGGTCACCCCGGACCGGAGACGGGGACCCCGGCGCTCGCCGACGGAAGCCGTGAGGAGAGGGATGCGGCAGCTCGCCGGAAGTCTCCGGAGGATCCGGGACTACGGACACATCGTCCGCTTCCTCGCGGCCCGGATGCTCTACATCGACGGCCTGGCCACGATCTTCGCCTTCGGCGGGGTCTACGCCGCGGGCACCTTCGACATGAACGAAGAGCAGGTCCTGGCCTTCGGCATCGCCCTCAACGTCTCCGCCGGTCTGGGAGCGGCCCTCTTCGCCGGCCTCGACGACCGCCTCGGTAGCAAGCGGACGATCCTCCTGGCCCTGGTCGGCCTCGTGGTCACGTCGACCACGATCCTGGGAGTCGAGAGCCGAGGGCTCTTCTGGATCGTCGGAGTCGTGCTGGGCATCTTCGTCGGGCCCGCCCAGGCGGCCAGCCGATCCTATCTCTCCCGGGCCGCTCCGGAAGAGCTCCGGACCGAGATGTTCGGCCTCTACGCCCTGTCCGGCAAGGCAACGGCTTTCGTGGGTCCCCTCCTGGTGGGCTGGATCACGGCCTGGGCCGGGAGCCAACGGATCGGCATGAGCGTGATCGTGGTCCTCCTCCTGGCCGGGGGCCTCCTCCTGCTCACCGTCCCCCGGGCCGACGAGCTGGATCGACGACGGGCTCCCGACTAGGGATCTCGCCACTCCGAGCAGGCACGCATGCACCGCTGGCGCACTCGTGAAGATGAAAATGGTCTTCGGCCGGTCCTCCGGATCCTTCGGAGCTCCATCTTCGACGGGCAACCCGTCAAATACCCTTCCAGAATCGACGGGGGTGCTCCACCGGAGCAGGAGCCAGACAAAGTCCGCAGGGGTCGGGCCTCAACCGGCGGGCTCGATCCGGATCGGGACCGCGAGCTCGCCCCACCGGAGGGCAACCCCGTCGTCCCGGGCCACGAAGGTCAGCGTCTCCGTGAAGCTCGCCGCCTCCGGCTCCACCCGGACCTTCCGCCGGACCTTCGACGGGTCCTCGTCCGAGATTTCCCGGGACGTGGGATCCTCCGCGAGAATGACGGTCCACTCTCCGGAATCGGGGATCGTGAGCAGAGCGTAGGTCCCCGGGGAAACCGGCACTCCCTCCACCTCGACCGGACCCGAGAACGTGATGGTGGCGGGCTCTCCGCCGCGATCCTCGGCACCGATCCTCCACAGCGTCCCGAAGGGAACCCGCTCTCCCCAGACCGCCTGGCCTCCGGCCTCGGGACGGCCGTACCGGACCACCACCTCGACATCGCCCAGCGTGGCCTCGAGGAGACCGTGCTCGCTCCTTCGGCTCCTGCCGGCACCCGGCTTCGGGGATCTCCGGGCCCCGCTCTCCCCTCCCCGCATCTCTTCCTCGGCTCCCGGGGCTCCGGGGGCTCCGGGGGTGCCGCTCACCGCGAACGGCCCTTCCGGCGTCTCCCCCTCTCTCGTGATCCGGTAGTGCTTGGCCAGGAGTCCCAGCCCGGCCAGGCCCGCCAGCAGCAGGACTGCCCAGAGGGCGCCGGGAATTCTCGCACCTTGCTCCGAGGTCGCCATCGGGGCCATTGTCTCACCCCGGAGGCCGCCGCGATCGAATGGTCCGGAATCGATGGCCATTCGAGCCCCGAATCCGGTACCCTGTCGGAGGGAGGAGAGGCCGGAAGCCGGACCCGGCGGGGCCGGCCGCTGGATCGCGAGGGCCTCCGACGTTAACCTGGATCTGGGCGGCGGACACGAACGGAAGCCACGTTGTGGAGCCGTGCGAAAAGGAGGAGGAGAGTGGAGCAGGGAGCCAAGGATTTCTTGCAGCGGGTCGAGGCGAAGAACCCTGGAGAGCGGGAGTTCCTCCAGGCGGTACAGGAGGTCGTGGAGTCCGTCTGGCCCCTCATCGAGCGAACCCCCCGGTACCGGGCGGGATCGGTCCTGGAGAGGATGGTGGAGCCGGAGCGGATCATCCTCTTCCGGGTACCCTGGACCGACGATCAGGGCACCATCCGGGTGAACCGCGGGTTCCGGGTCGAGATGAACAGCGCCCTCGGACCCTACAAGGGCGGTCTCCGGTTCCACCCCAGCGTGAACCTGGGCATCCTGAAGTTCCTCGCCTTCGAGCAGGTGTTCAAGAACAGCCTCACCACCCTCCCCATGGGGGGTGGCAAGGGGGGATCGGATTTCGACCCGAAAGGGAAGAGCGACGGAGAGGTCATGCGCTTCTGCCAGTCCTTCATGGCGGATTTGTACCGCCACCTCGTGGCCAACACCGTCGTCCCCGCCGGCGACAGCTGCGTCGGGGGCCGGGAGATCGGGTATCTCTTCGGCATGTACAAGAAGCTGGCCAACGAGTTCACCGGGGTCCTCACGGGGAAGGGACGGAAGTGGGGAGGATCCCTCATCCGCCCCGAGGCCACGGGATACGGCACCGTCTATTTCGCCGAGCAGATGCTGGCCAGCCGAGACGAGAGCCTCGCCGACAAGAGGGTCACCATCTCCGGCTCCGGCAACGTCGCCCAGTACGCGGCGGAGAAGGTGCTGGCTCTGGGCGGGACCGTCCTCACCATGTCCGACTCCAACGGAACGATCGTCGACGACGAGGGGATCGACCGGGAGAAGCTGGACTGGATCATGGATCTGAAGAACAACCAGCGGGGCCGGATCGCCCGGTACGTGAAAGAGTACCCGGCCGGCCGGTACCTCGAGGGCCAGAGACCCTGGTCCGTCCCCTGCGACGTCGCCCTCCCCTGTGCCACCGAGAACGAGATCTCGGAGGAGAACGCGGAGACCCTCCTGAAGAACGGCTGCACGTGCGTGGCCGAGGGAGCGAACATGCCCTCCGAGCCCGGAGCCGTCCATCGGTTCCTGGACTCCGGGATCCTCTATGCTCCCGGGAAGGCGGCCAACGCCGGAGGGGTCGCGGTCTCCGGTCTGGAGATGACCCAGAACGCGATGCGCCTGGTGTGGACGAGGGAGGAGGTCGACGAACGTCTGCAGATGATCATGAAGGGGATCCACGACACCTGCGTCCGGCACGGAGAGCAGGACGACGGAACGGTCAATTACGTGGCCGGTGCGAACATCGCCGGATTCATCAACGTGGCCGACGCCATGCTCGACCAGGGAGTCGTTTGACCACGGGAGACGGGACTTGAAGGAGGAAGGGGGCCGCAACGGGCTCCGGGCCCGTCGTTTCGAGGGGCTCATGCCCTTCCGGGTCCGGGAGATCCTCCTGGTCTCCTCCCCCTACGACGCCTTCGTCCTCGAGGAGGATGGTCTGCTCACGGAGCAGGCGTTCCTCGAGCTCGGGGACACCGGGGTTCCCTCCTCTCCCCGGTTCACCCACGTCTCCACCGGAGAGGCGGCCCTGGACGCTCTTCGGGAGCATCGCTACGATCTCGTCCTGACCCTGACCACCCTCCCGGACATGGAGGCCGACGTGCTGGCCCTCCGGGCCAAGAAGTCGGCGTCCGGGATCCCGGTGGTGCTCCTGGGCCTAGACCGGAAGGAGCTCAGGGATCTCCTGGACCGGATCGATCCCGCGCAGTTCGATGGCGCCTTCCTCTGGAGCGGGGACGCCAAGGTCCTCCTGACCATCGTCAAGTACGTCGAGGATCAGCGGAACGTCGCCCACGACGTGGAACAGGGAAACGTCCGGGTCCTGATCATGATCGAGGACTCCCCCCGCTACTACTCCTCCTTCCTCGGCCTCCTCTACCGGGAGCTCATGGCCCAATCCCACACCCTCTATACCGAGGGGATCGACGAGCTCCACCGGCAGATGTACATGAAGTCCCGGCCCAAGATCCTCCACGCCACGACCTACGAGGAGGGAATGGAGCTCTTCGAGCGGTACAAGAGCAACGTGATGGCCGTGGTCTGCGACCTGCGGTTTCCCCGGGATGGCGAGCTCGACGACCGGGCCGGCCTGGAATTCGCCCGGGCGGTCCGGACCTACGACCCCGAGCTCCCGGTGCTGCTCCAGAGCGCCGAGGAGGAGGAGGGGGCCGAGGCGGCGGCCGAGCTCGGCGTGGCCTTCGTGGGGAAGAAGACCCCTCGGCTCCTGGCGGAGATCCGGAATTTCCTTCGCTTCAACCTCCGCTTCGGCGATTTCGTGTTCCGGCTGCCGGACGGAGGGGAGGTCGGCCGGGCCCACGACCTCCGGGATCTGATCGAGGTCCTCCCGGAGGTGCCGGCGGAATCCATCGCCTACCACGGGCTCCGGAATCACTTCTCCCTCTGGCTCCAGGCCCGTTCCGAGTTCGAGCTGGCGGAACGGGTCCGACACCAGGAGATCTCCGACTTCGAGACCCTCGAGGAGGCCCGACAGTACCTCCTCGACGTCCTCCAGACCCTCCAGAGGAACACCTTCCGGGGCGTCGTTTCGGACTTCGACCGGGGACACTTCGAGGAGAGCGACTTCACCCGGATCGGCCAGGGACCGCTGGGGGGGAAGGCCCGTGGTCTGGCCTTCTTTCACCGGCTCCTCACCGCCTACGGGCCGGAAGACTTCGGAGGTCTGCGGGTCTCCCTCCCCCGGACGGCCGTCCTGGCCACGGAGCTCTTCGACGAGTTCATGGAGGAGAGCGGACTCCGGGGGTTCGCCTCTGCCTGCGACGACGACGTGGAGATCGCCCGCCGGTTCGTCGAAGCCGAGCTCCCGGAGGCCCACGAGGAGGAGCTGCGCTTCCTCGCGTCTCGCCTGGAAGGCCCCCTGGCGGTCCGTTCTTCGAGCCTGCTGGAAGATTCCCTCCACCAGGTCATGGCCGGGATCTATCTCACGCTGTTGATCCCCAACAATGCCCCGGACCTCGAGACCCGACTCGAGGAGCTCGCAGCCGCGATCCGGCTGGTCTACGCCTCGGTCTTCTTCCAGGGCGCCCGCTCCTATCTGGAGAACATGGGCCAGCTCCTGGAAGACGAGAAGATGGCGGTGATCATCCAGCCGATCGTCGGTCAGCGCCGGGGCGACCGCTTCTACCCGAGCTTCTCCGCCGTGGCCGAGTCGTACAACTTCTATCCCCTGGGACCCCAGAAGCCGGAGGACGGTGTCGCCCTCATGGCCCTGGGGCTGGGCCGGACCATCGTGGAGGGCGGCATGGCCCTCCGAGTGAGTCCCCGGCACCCGGAGGTCGTCCCCCAGCTGGACGATCCCGATCTCCTCCTGGAGGCGACCCAGAGGAAGTTCTACGCCATGGATTTGAGCTACCGACCCCGGGATCTCGCCCTGGACCTGGCCGAGGCCGTCCGGCAATACGACCTCTCGGCGGCCGAGGAGGACGGCGCCCTGGCTCCGGTGGCCAGCACCTTCGTCCCCGGAGAGGAGCGCCTCGTGGACGACCTCTCCCGGTCGGGGAGCCGCGTCGTGACCTTCAACAACATCCTCCGGCACCGATCGATCCCCCTGGCCGAAGCCCTCCAACGACTCCTGGAGATCGCACGGGAGGGGATGGGCACGCCGGTAGAGCTGGAGCTGGCCGGAGACATGGGGGACTGGGGCAAGGTCTTTTCCCCCCCGGACGAACGTCGCCCACCGGAGCTCTCCGTCCTCCAGGTGCGGCCCTTCCCCACCGGGATCACGGGAGACGAGACCAAGCTCTCCTTCGCGGCCGAGGATCTCCTCTGTCGCAGCACCGCCTCCCTCGGCCACGGGCTGATCCGGGACATCCGCGACGTGGTCTACGTCGACCGGGACCGGTGGGAACCCGGCGCCAACGCCGAGATCGCCCGGGAGGTCGGAGAGATCAACGAGAGGCTGGAACGGGAGGATCGTCCCTTCCTGCTGATCGGACCCGGTCGGTGGGGGAGTCGGGACGAATGGCTGGGAATCCCGGTGGAGTGGGGCCAGATCTCCAGCGTCGCGGTAATCGTGGAAGCCTCTCCCGAGGGCTACGCCGTGGATCCCTCCCAGGGATCCCACTTCTTCCACAACCTCACCAACCTCCACCTCGGGTACCTGACCCTCCCCCCGGGGACCGACGGTGATCGGGAAAGCGAGTCCTTCCTGGACTGGGCGTGGCTCGATTCCGTGGAGCCCCACGCGACCACCGATCACCTGCGACACCTCCGCTTCGACGAGCCCCTCGTCGTGGCCCTCGACGGCCGGGACCGCCAGGGGATCGTGGCCTTGCCGGACCGGGAGCCCACCCCATGAGCCTCTCCTTCGAGACGATCGATCGCCTGGCGAACGGCTACCGGCGATCCCAGATCCTCCTGACGGCGATTCGCCTCGGAGTCTTCGAGGCCCTGGAGCCGGAGGGGGCCGAGTTGGAGGAGCTCGCCGCCCGCCTGGGAACGGATGGCCGGGGCACCCGCATCCTCTGCGACGCCCTGACGGCCCTCGAAGTACTGGAGAAGACCGGGACGAGATACCGGAACACTCCCGTGGCCCGGGAGCGATTGATTCCCGACGCCCCCGGTTCCAAGGTGGCCATGTTTCGGCACGGCGCCCGGCTCTACGAGCGCTGGGCGAAGCTCCTGGACTCCGTGCGGACCGGAGAGCCGGTCCCGGACGAGGTCATCGATCCCCGTCTGGAGAGCGGGAGCCGGGCCTTCGCCGAAGCCATGGAGGAGATCGGACGGGAGAGCGCCGAGAAGGTGGCCGACGCCGTGGACTTCTCGGGAGTGAGTCGCCTCCTGGACCTGGGAGGAGGGCCCGGAGCCTACGCCCTGGAGCTGGCCCGGCGCCATCCGGAGCTGGAAGCCGTGGTCTTCGATCGACCCGAGACCGTCGAGGTGGCCTCGGAGAGGATTCGGGAGGCGGGTCTGGAAGATCGGGTCGGGGTCCGGGGCGGGGATGCCTTCGCCGACGACCTGGGCGGCCCCTGGGACTTCGTCCTCGCCTCCAACCTGATCCACATCTACTCCCCGGAGGAAAACCGTCGCCTGATCGACCGGACGGCCGCCACCCTGGCTCCGGGAGGACGGCTGTGCGTGAAGGACTTCCTCCTGGACCCGGGCCGGACCACGCCTCCCGGCTCCGCCCTCTTCGCGGTGAACATGCTCGTCAGCTCCGAGGGAGGGGACTGCTACACGGTCGACCAGGTCGGCTCCTGGATGCGGGAGGCGGGCTTGACCCCGGGAGACCCGATCCGGCTCACGGAACGGTCCCGGCTCCTGATCGGGACCCGGGAGTAGGCCCGGGCTCTTCCTCGGGGATCTCCACGGTGGAGACCACCGGTGCGTGATCCGAGAGGTCCCGGCCCGGACGGAGGACCCGGGCTTCCAACACCCGGAGCGGTGGCTCCACAAGGATCCAGTCCAGAGCCCGGTCCGGCTCCGGCAGGGGAAAGGTCCACTCCCTGGGAGACGGGGGCCGGGAGATCCGGGGAGAGCGCCAGCCCGCCTCCAGCAGCTCCCCCAGCACGGTCCGTCCCTCCGCCCCGGCCCAGCCCGGCGGCGCGGAGTTGAAGTCTCCGGCCAGGATCAGAGGCCCCGGCTCACGGTGTCTCAGCCCCTCCAGGACCGGCAAGGCCGCCAGTCTCGTGCCCTGCCCCCGGAAGTCC
>JAWVZJ010000117.1:0-7616 GCA_033722255.1 Thermoanaerobaculia bacterium
ACTACGGCCTGGAGGAGAGCCTGTACGAGCCGGGGATGGAGACGAAGGAGAGGGTCAAGGAGCGGGCGGAGAGGGACGAGGCCTACTCCAGCAAGATCTTCAGCTTCCTCACCCGGTTGGCCCGGCTGTTGATCCAGGCGAACACGGTGGAGGAGGTCCTGGAGAAGGTCTTCGACATCGCCTTCGAGGCCCTGGATGTGGACCGGGGCTTCATCCTCCTGCGAGACGAGGAGAGCGGCGAGCTCGTGTGCGAGCTGTCCCGGGAGGGGGAGCGGGTAGAGATCCATCCCGAGGGGGACATCCCGGTCTCCCACACCATGCTCGAGGAGGTGATGCGGGAGCGGGTGGCACTCCTGACCTACGACGCCCAAGCCGACCAGCGGCTGGTCACGGGGGAGTCGATCCGGATCCACCAGATTCGGAGCGCCATGTGTGCGCCCCTCTGGTCCGGGAAGAGCATCATCGGGGTGATGCAGGTGGACTCCCCTTTCCACGCCGGTACCTTCAACGAGGGAGACTTGGATCTGTTCACCGCCCTGGCGAACTACGCGGCGGTGGCGGTGGAGCGGATCCGGTATGCCCAGAGGGTGGAGTTCGAACGCCAGATCCGGAGTCGGCTGGAGAGGTACCATTCGCCGGCGGTCATCGACCTGGTGTTGAAGCAGGGGGAGGACGTCAACCAGGTTCAGCGGACCCTGGAACAGGCCCGGGTCTCGGTCCTCTTCGCCGATGTCGTCGGCTTCACCGCCCTGGCGGAGAATCTCCCCCCGGACGACGTGGCGGAGATCCTGGGGGACTACTTCAACCAGTCCGTGGAGGCGATCTTCAACCAGGGAGGCACCCTGGACAAGTTCATCGGGGATTGCGTGATGGCCTTCTTCGGTGCCCCGGTGGCTCAGCCCGACCATGCCGCCCGGGGAGTCCGCGCGGCGATCGAGATCCAGCGGAAGCTGGAGGCCTGGAATCGGCGGCGGGAGGAAGAGGGAGATCGTCCGGTGCGGGCCCGGATCGCCGTGAACACGGGTCCGGTGGTGGTGGGAGACGTCGGGAGCAGTCGAAGGGTCGACTACACGATTCTCGGAAATACGGTGAACGTGGCGGCCCGTCTCGAGGCGGCGGCGGCGGACCCGGGAGAGATCGTGGTCGGCGGTGCCACCTTCGGGGAGCTCGACGACTCCATACCGGTCGAGCCCCTGGGAGAGATCCAGCTGAAGGGGCTCCAGAAGCGGGTGCCGGCCTACCGGGTGCTGTGGCGGGAAGAGTCGTGACGAGGAGCCCGGCCCTGGGCGAGCTCACCCTGGTGACTGGGAACGAGAACAAGTACCGGGAAGCCGAGCGGCTCTCCGGAAGGTCGCTGAGCTGGATCGCGATGGACTTGCCGGAGATCCAGAGTCTCGACCTGTACGAGATCCTCCAGCAGAAGGCCCGGGAGGCTCACCGCCGGATCGGTCGGCCGGTGATCGTGGAGGAGACCGCTTTCGAGCTCTCGGCCATGAACGGATTTCCCGGACCGCTGGTGAAGTGGTTGCTGGCCGCGGTGGGGTGCGAAGGGATCGCCCGGATCGGTTCCGCCCTGGGGGACACCGGGGCCCGGGCCCGGTGCGCCCTGCTGGCGCTCTGGGACGACGCGGAGATCGTGTCGGAGGGCGTGACGGAGGGCCTGGTGGTGGATCCCCCGCGGGGTGACCGGGGATTCGGCTGGGATCCTGTCTTTCGTCCCGAGGGGTCCGCGCAGACGTACGCGGAGATGGGTCCCACGACCAAGGACCGCATCGGGCATCGGGGTCGTGCGTGGCGCTCCTTTTTGGATAGACTGGAGTCGTGAGAGTCCTGGCATCATCTTCGCTTGATTCGATGAAGCACGAGGGCCCGGAGCTCACCGGATGGAGGAGTTCGTGAACCGTCTCCTCCCGGCCCTCTGGACACGCCAAACAACGGAGGTTGCATGAGCCTGCTGACCCGAGAAGATCTTCAATCCCTCCACGAAGCCGCCGAGCCGCCCTGTGTCTCGATCTTCCTTCCGACGCACCGGGCCGGGGCCGAGACCCAGCAGAACCCGATCCGTTTCAAGAACCTTCTGAAGGCGGCGGAGGAGCAGCTCCGGGATCAGGGATTCGAGGAGCGGGTCGAGTCCCTCCTGGAGCCGGCCCGGAGACTGCTCGAGGATTTCGATTTCTGGCAGCACCAGAGCGACGGGTTGGCCGTGTTCCTCACCCCCGACTCCCGGGAGCTCTTTCGGATCCCACGGTCCTTCGAAGAGCTGGCGGTGGTGGGGGATCGATTCCACTTCGGTCCCCTCCTCCCGCTGTTGACGGGAGACGGGAGGTTCCACATCCTTGCCCTGTCCCAGAAGCGGGTGCGGCTCCTGGAGGCGACCCGGGACAGTGTCCGGGAGATGGATCTCCACGACATCCCGGAGAGCCTCCAGGACGTGGTGGGGTACGACTGGGAAGAGCGTTCGCTCCAGTTCCACACCGGCACCGGCGGTCCCGGGGGAGGTCGACGGCGAGCCATGTTCCACGGACAGAGCGCCGCCGAGGACGACGTGAAGGAGGAGATCGCCAAGTTTCTCCACGTGGTGGACACCGGAGTCCGGAGGCTTCTGCCCGACGATCGGGAGCCGCTGGTCCTGGCCGGAGTCGATTACCTCCGGGCGATCTATCGTCAGGGAAGCCACTATCCGAAGCTGATGGACGAGGGTATCGACGGCAATCCGGACGCCGTCACCGCCGAAGAGCTCCGGGAGAAGGCTTGGCCCATCGTCGAGCCCCAGTTCCGCCGGGACCAGGAGCAGGCGGCGGAGACCTTCCATCAGCTCGCCGGCAGCGACCGGGCCAGCAATGATTTGGAGGAGGTGGTGACCGCGGGACACGACGGCCGTGTGGCAACCCTCTTCCTGGACGTGGGACAGCACGCCTGGGGAAGCTGGGATCCAGAGACCCGTGAGCTCACGATGGCGGATTCTCCGAACAACGGCGACGAAGATCTTCTGGACCGGGCCGCTCTGGACACGCTGTTCCATGGCGGAGACGTCTTCGCGGTGGAGGTGGAGGAGGTCCCGGGAGGGGGATCCATCGCCGCCGTCTTCCGGTACTGATCCCGGGAAGGTGCGCCGGGGGGGCCGTCCTCGACGGGCCCGGTCGGCGGGCGGTACTCTTCGGGCCCATGGCGGAGGTTCCCACACCGGAGGACAAGAGTGCCCGGAAGGTCCGGGAGATGTTCGGTGCCGTGGCGCCGGTCTACGACCGCCTGAACCACCTCCTGTCCCTCTCCCTCGATCGCCTCTGGCGCCGCGCCGCGGCCCGGAGCCTCCGGGGAACGGAGGGGCCGGTCCTGGACCTCTGCTGCGGCACCGGTGATCAGGCGGTGCGTCTCCGCCGGGAGGGCTTTTCGGTGACGGCGGTGGACTTCTGCTTCCCGATGCTGGTCCTGGCCCGGTCCAAGTTCCGATCCGAGCGCGCGGAGCTCGCCGGGGGTCGACCCCGACCCCTCTCCGGCGATGCCCTCACCATGCCCTTCCGGAACCGGACCTTCTCCGGGATTGCCGTTTCCTTCGGAATCCGCAACTTCGCCGACCTCGATCGGGGCCTCCGGGAGATGGCCCGGGTACTGGCCCCCGGCGGTCGGGTGGTGATCCTGGAGTTCGCCCTGCCCAGGGCACGCCTCGTCCGTTGGCTCTATCTGTTCTACTTCCGTCGCGTGCTGCCATGCATCGGGGGGTGGATCTCTCGCCACGAAGGGGCCTATGATTACCTTCCGAGCTCGGTGCTCACCTTTCCCCAGCGGGAGGAGCTCACCCGCCGACTCGAGGCCGCGGGCTTCCGCGAGACCGAGTGGCGGGATCTCTCCTGGGGCACTGTCTGTCTCTACACTGCGAGGAGGGAACGATGACCCGGATTCTGGACGGCAAGGCGACGGCAAGCGCGATCCGCCGAGAGGTGGCGGATGAAGTGGAGGAGCTCGTGGGCTCCGGGGGGCGGCCCCCGGGACTGGCCGCGGTGCTGGTGGGAGAGGACCCCGCCTCGGAGATCTACGTCCGCAACAAGGCCCGGGCCTGTCGGGAGGTGGGGATCGTCGGCCGGACGATTCATCGACCCGAAGACACGACCCAGGAGGACCTCCTGGACCTGGTGGAGGAATTGAACGAGGACCCGGCCGTCGACGGGATCCTGGTTCAGCTCCCGCTACCCGAGGGCCTCGACGAGCGCTCCGTGATCGAGGAGATCGACCCATCGAAGGACGTGGACGGATTCCATCCGGTGAACGTGGGCCGGCTGTGGCTCGGAGAGCCGGGTTTCGTATCGGCGACGCCGGGAGGCATCATGGAGCTCCTTCGGCGATACGACGTCGAGCTCGAGGGGATGAACACGGTGGTCCTGGGTCGGAGCAACATCGTGGGCAAGCCGATGGCGGGCCTCCTGATCCGCTCCCACGCCACGGTGACGGTCTGTCACTCCCGGACCCGAGAGCTGGCCGACGTGTGCCGGCGGGCCGACCTGCTGGTGGCGGCGGTGGGTCGCCCCGGCTTCGTGGGACCGGACCAGGTGAAGGAGGGAGCCGTCGTCGTGGATGTGGGGATCAACCGCCTCCGGAGCGAAGAAGAGGTGACGGAGCTCTTCGGGGAGGACGAGGAGAAGCTGGACAAGGTGCGGGAGAAGGGATCTGTTCTGGTCGGCGACGTCGACTTCGACCGGGTCGCCCCGAAGGCGGCGGCGATCACTCCGGTTCCCGGGGGCGTCGGTCCGCTGACCATCGCCATGCTCCTGGAGAACACGCTCCGGGCAGGACGCCTGCGGCAGGGAGAGACTCCGTGATCCGACGGGTCGGCCTCACCGGCGGTCTGGCGGCGGGGAAGTCGACCGTGGCCGAGATGCTGGAGGAGCGGGGCCTGGAGGTGGTGGACGCGGACCGCCTGGTTGCCGAGCTGTACGGGGCCGGCGAGGAGGGCGCGAGGCGGGTCGAGAGTCTCTTCGGTGGGGACTATCTCACCGAGTCGGGTGCCGTGGACCGACCGGCGGTGGCGGGTCTGGTCTTCGACGATCCCCGGTCCCGCCGGCGCCTGGAAGAGGCGATCCATCCCCTGGTGAAGCGCCGCTACGAGGAGATCGTGGGCGAGACCGAGGGGATCGTGGTTCTGGAGGCGAGTCTCCTGGTGGAGGCCGGATGGGCGGAGAGCTTCGAGGCGGTGGTGACGGTGGAGGCGCCTCCCGAGATCCGACTCCATAGGGCGATGGAGCGAGGGCTTTCCCGGGACGAGGCCGAGTCCCGTCTGGACGCCCAGGGCTCGGAGGAGGCCCGCCGGTCGGTGGCGGACTTCGTCCTCGAGAACGACGGGAGCCTGGAGGAGCTGGAGCGACAGGTCGAAGACCTGGTGGAGGCCCTCGGCGCTTCAGGGAGCTGACGAGAGAAGGGAGACCTCCGGGAGGGTTCCGTGAGGAGATCGGGAGGATTCCCTGGTAGGTTCGCTCGTCGAGGAGGAAGAACCATGATCCGTAGATCCAAGATCCGAGCTCTGTCGTTTCTCGTGACCCTCAGTGCCCTCCTGGCCTGCTCCTCCGGGACGGCCCAGGCCCCGGAGGGGGAAGGCGAGGGAAGCTCTGAGCCCCGGGACGTCACCGCGGTCGATGATTCTCTGGAGAGCGCCGTCTTCGCCGGAGGGTGCTTCTGGTGCATGGAGCCACCGTACGACCGCCTGGAGGGGGTGGTCTCCACCACCTCCGGCTACGCGGGGGGGGAGGAGCACGATCCGACCTACGAGGAGGTTTCCTCCGGTGCCACCGGCCACGCGGAGGTGGTCCGGGTCGTCTACGATCCGGAGGAGATCTCGTACGAGGAGCTCCTGGAGGTCTTCTGGCACAACATCGATCCCACGGTGGAGGACCGACAGTTCTGCGACCACGGAAGCCAGTATCGGACGGCGATCTTCTACCAGGGAGAGGACCAGCGGAGGGCGTCCGAGGCCTCGAAGCGGGAGCTGGAGCGAACCAAGCCCTTCGAGGGACCGATCGTGACCGAGATCGAGCCACTGGAGGCGTTCTACCCGGCGGAGGAATACCATCAGGACTTCTACCGGAAGAATCCTGTCCGATACAAGACCTACCGCATGGGCTGCGGCCGGGACGCCCGTCTGGAGGAGCTCTGGGGCGAGCAGGCCGGAGGTTACTGAGCGCTCTCCAGTTCTCCGCCGTGTTCGGGTGGCCGTTGATAGGGTGAGTGCCATGCGGAAGACCCGTCTCTTCGTCGCCGCCGTCCTCGGCATCCTTCTCGCTTCGGCCGTCGTCGCCGAGGAGGACCGGGGCACGTCGGATCCGCCGGCCGAGGCGCCCTGGCCTCGTCAGGAGCCGATGGGCGAGATCCCGGAGGATCGGCCCCTCCGGGCCGGCTTCCTGGTCATCGACGGCGTCTACGACACGGAGCTCACCGCACCCCTGGACATCCTCCACCACACCGTCTTCCACACCGATCCGGGGATCGAGGTTTTCACCGTGTCCCCCTACGGTCGTGCCGTGACCAGCTTCGAGGGCCTCCAGATCGTGCCGGACTACGGCTTCGACAATCACCCGGCGATCGACATCCTGGTGGTGCCCAGTGCCGAGCACAACATGGACGCCGATCTCGAGAACGAGCCTTTGATCGAATGGGTCCGGGAGACCGGCCGTCGGGCGATCTACGTGATGTCGCTGTGTGACGGGGCGTTCGTTCTGGCGGAGGCGGGCCTGCTCAAGGGGCGTCACGCGACCACCTTCCCCGCGGATCGAGATCGGTTCGGGGAGATGTTTCCCCGGGTGGATCTGGAGCGGGAGGTCAGCTTCGTCCACGACGGTCCCGCCATCACCTCCGTGGGCGGTGCCCGGAGCTTCGAGCCCGCCCTCTACCTGGTCGATCTCCTCTACGGCACCGAGGTGGCCCGGGACGTGGCCCGGGGTCTGGTGCTTCCCTGGCCCCCTCGCGCCCAGCCCTTCCGGGCCCTCGTGGTGGACTACTCCAAGGACCGGCACTGACCGGCCCCGGATCTCGGACCCGGAGGACCGGCCGAAGATCATTCTCATCCTCATGAGTGCACCAGCGGTGCACGTGCGACTGCTATTCTCCGAAGCCCGGAACCACGGCCGATCACCGGCCGAGCATCCAGTGCCCGGGAAGGAGGAGAAATGAGCGAGATCGAGCGACTGCGGAGCTATGTCCAGGACCAGTGGGTGGAGGGTGAAGGGGAGGGGGCCGAGCTCGTCGATCCCGCCACCGGAGAGCCGATGGCCACGGCCTCCACGAAGGGGATCGACCGAAAGGCCATGCTCGACTACGCGCGCCGGGTCGGAGGAGCGAACGTACGAAACCTGACCTTCGCCCAGAGAGGGGAGATCCTCGCCAGCCTCTCCGGCGCGATTCGGGAGCAGAGGGACGAGCTCCTGGATCTGGCGGTCCGGAACGGTGGCAATACCCGGTCCGACGCGAAGTTCGATGTCGACGGGGCCAGCGGAACCCTCTATTTCTATTCGGGTCTGGCCCGGTCGCTGGGTGACGTCAATCACCTGGTGGATGGAGATCCCGTCCCCATGGGCAAAGAGACCCCCCTCCAGGGTCGTCATCTCTGGACGGCGCGCCGGGGAGCGGCCGTC
>JAWVZJ010000118.1:0-7559 GCA_033722255.1 Thermoanaerobaculia bacterium
AGGAGATCGTCCAGGGCATGGAACCAGGACTCCGGCAGGGAGGCGATCTGCTCCCGGCGCTCCGCCAACGTCGCCCGGTTCTCCTCCACGTGCTCCCGGGAGTAGACCTCCTCCACCAGGACGTCGTGGAAGCGCCCCCGGTCGCCGTCGGCGAGGATCTCCTCGACGATCCGCCGGAGCTTCCGGGCTCCCCGGGTCATGGCCTCGGTGGTGTAGTCGCTGACCGCCACCACGATCAGGCTTCGGACCCTCTCCGGATACCGAGCCGCCAGGAGGAGTCCGATCTCGCCCCCGAAGGAGGTGCCCAGGAGGTGGACCGAGTCGAGTCCCAAGTGATCCAGAAGGGCCACTACGTCGTCGGCGTTCGGGCCCAGCTCCTGGTGGGCCGGGCCGGGAGTGAGGAGCTGACCCCGGAAGTCGCACCGCAACACCCGCAACACCTCCGCCAGAGGAGCCGCGCAGGGCTCCCAGGAGGCCATGGTCATGAAGCCGCCGTTCAGGAGCATCAGGGGATCGCCGTGGGGCGGGCCGTCGACGCGGTGGGTGAGGATCGGTTCGTTCATCGGCGTCAGGCTGGACGCTCCGCCTCCGGCTCAGCCCCCCTCTTCCTCGGCCAGCAGCCGCTCCCGGAGCCGGGGCTTGACGACCTTTCCGTAGGGCGTCCGGGGCAGCTCGTCGACGATCCGGTAGCGCTTCGGCAGCTTGAACCGGGCCAGGCGCTCGGCCAGATGGTCCGAGAGCTCCCCCGGGCCGAGCTCGGCCCCGGGACGGAGCACGACGATGGCCACGCCGATCTCCCCCCACTCGTCATCGGGGATCCCCACCACGGCCGCGTCCTGCACTGCGGAATGGCGGAGGAGCGCGGCCTCGATCTCCGCCGGATAGACATTGACCCCGCCGCTGATGATCATGTCCTTGCGGCGACCGGCCACGTAGAAGAAGCCCTCCTCGTCCCGCCGGGCCAGGTCTCCGGAGTGGAACCATCCCTCGTGGTCCAGGGCGGCGGCGGTCTTCTCCGGGGCGTTCCAGTAGCCCAGGCAGACGTGGGGACCCCGGAAAAGCATCTCCCCCACGGTTCCCGGGGGCACCTCGTCCCCCTCCTCGTCGACGAGCCGGACCTCGGTGAACATCATCGGCTTCCCGATGGACCCCACCTTCCGGCGGGAGTCATCGGTGGTCATGGCGAAGCAGTTCACCCCCACCTCGGTCATTCCGAAGCCCTGCTTGAAGACGACGCCCCGGGCCTGGTAGGCCTCGACGAGGTAGTGGGGCAGGGGCGCTCCGCCGCTGATGAGCCAGCGGACCGAGGAGAGGTCCGCCTCGTCGAACTCCGGCGCCTCCACGAGAAGCTTCCAGATGGTGGGGACTCCCAGGACGACGGTGCATCCCTCCGCCTCGACGGTGCGCCAGACCTCGGCCGGGTCGAATTTCCGGTGGAGGACGATCGTGCCACCGATGGTGAAGATCGGCACCAGGAAGGCCATCAGGCCTCCGGCGTGGTAAAGGGGCGTGAAGATCGGGCTCACGTCGTCTGCCCGGAGCCGCCAGCCGCAGACCGTGTTGTACCCGTTCCAGGCAACCATCCGGTGGGGGATCATCACCCCCTTCGGCTTGCCCGTCGTCCCCGAGGTGTAGAGGAGGCAGTAGACGTCCTCCGGCTCGCAACGGACCCTCTCGAATCCCTCGATCTCCGCCGCCTCCAGGAGCTCCCGGTAGGAGAGGTCGTCGGGACGAAGGGGCTGATCCAGGGCGATCCACCGGGGAACCTCCACCAGCTCCCGGAGCTCCGCCGCGGTCTCGCCCAGATCGCCGTCGTAGAGGAGGGCCGAGACCCCGGCGTCCTCGACGATCTCCGTCAGCTCCCGGGCGGTGAGGCGGGTCCCCAGGGTCACCAGGATCTGGCCGGTCTTCGGGGCGGCGAAGAAGGCCTCCACGTACTCGACCCGGTTGTGGGCCAGGATCGCCACCCGGTCCCCCCTGGCCAGACCGAGCCCCTGCCAGGCGAGGGCGCACCGCACCGCCCGCTCGTCGAGCTCGCCGTAGGTCAGGCGCTCCCCGGTCTCCACGGCGACGAGGGCCTCGGCGTCCGGGGTCAGGCGAGCTCGCTCTCCCAGGAGATCGGCGTGGATCACGGGATCTCCTCCGGTGCACGGGTACCTCCGTCCGGACCTTCCTCCCTGTCTACGGACTCCTCCTCGTCCGCCGTCTCGTCCGTCGCCTCCTCCGGCGGCTCCTCACCCTCGGGGTTCCCTGGCTCCCCGACGGAGTCGGTACTCTCCGCCTCGCCACGGCGTCGTTGCTCCGCTTCCCCACCCTCCGACTTCGAACGATCGGGCGGGGGCCGCTCCAGGATCTCCCGCAATGCCGCCCCGAACCGCTCGGGACACTCGCTGGCCGGGATGTGTCCGCACCTCTCCAGGACCGTGAGCCGGGCCCGGGGAAGCTGGCTCTCCATCCGCCGGGCGTAGTCCAGGGGAATCAGCCGGTCCGACTCGCCCCACAGGATGTCCACCGGGATCTCGACCTCGTGGAGCCGTCCGTCCAGGAGATGGGCCATCAGACCCTGCATGTCCTGCATCATCCGACCGATCGGTCCGTTCCGGGACCGGAGCACGATGTCGTCCAGGAGCTCGTCCGACAAGGGCGGGCTCTCCGGAGCTCTCAGGGCCTCCATGACCTTCCGGGCCTGCTCTCGGTTCGCCGGCATGAGCGTCAACCCTTCGGCGGGAACGTTCAGGAGGGCGCCCCCGTTGACGATCACGATCCGCTGCACCCGGTCGGGATGGCGATGGGCCAGGATGGTGGCCAGCCACGCCCCCATGGAGTTGCCCACCAGGACCGCCTCGTTCTCCAGTCCCAACAGGTAGGTCTCCACCCCCTCCACCACCGTGTCCATGGGCAGGATTCCCTTCTCCGGCGCGCTCTCTCCGTGGCCGGGGAGGTCCAGGACGTGCAGGGTGTGGTCTTGGACCAACCCCGGGACGACGGCGGCCCAGGATCCGGCCTGCTGGCCGCTCCCGTGGAGGAGCACCAGGTCGGGACCGGATCCTCCCCGCCAGAGGACCATCCGGCGCCCGGCGATCTCCCCCTCCAGACGCTCCAATCCGGCCTCGGTCAGGGAGGCCCGGGCGGCGGCGGCGATCCGGGCCAGGGGTCCCGGCTCCCCGGGCTCCTGGTCACCGGCCGCCTCTTCCATCGCCTCCTTCTTCGAAAACCGGTGCTCTGCTTCACGGCCTTCGGTCCCCCGACCTACCCTCTCCCGATCTTCCCTCTTCCGGGCTTCGGCACCCGGAGATTGGCTCTCCCGGTTCTCTACCTCTCGACCGTCCGGCGCTTCTCGGGAACCGAGCTCGGGCTCGCTCGTGGATGCCGGATCCTCCGGCACGGCTACCGTGGCGCCCGGCGAGCCGAGGGCCGTTAGGAGTCCGCAGAGGGCGGCGAGCCGAGGAAGGCTGCTCATCGCCTCCCCTCCTCACCAGTGCCGCCGGCGAGATCGAGGATCCGGAAGGCGACCCCGGCCTGGTTGTAGCCGACGCCGGAGCCGATGAAGACCACCAGGTCGCCGGGTTCCACCTTTCCCTGCTCCACCGCGTCGTGGAAGGCCATCCCCAGGCAGGCCGATCCCGTGTAGCCCCAATCCTCCATGATGGTGTGGGCCCGTTCCACGGGGACTCCCAGCTCCTCCATGACCAGGGCGATGGACGGCTTCCGGACCTGGGTAAACACGAAGAGGTCGACCTCCTCGAGCTCGAAGCCTCCCTCCCGGGCCAGGCGCCGGGCCAGCCGAGGCCAGCCCTCGTGGTTCACCTCCGGCGGGTAGGGCTCGATCATCCGTACCCGGGTCCGGCCCTCCTCCACGGCCTCCACCGTGGCCGGCTCGGCGGTTCCCCCGGCGAAGATCCCCCAGCGGTCGGCATAGGACCCGTCGGCCTGGGCGCCGGCCGCCACGAAGCCCGGCTCGGGGCTCGCCTCCATCACCGCGGCCCCGGCCCCGTCCCCGTAGAAGAAGATCATGGGGTCTTCCGGGTCGGCCAGCTTGTGCATCATGTACACGCCCACGACCAGGACCGTGTCCAGGCCCGGATTGACGGAGAGCCAGCCCGAGGCCGTGGCCAACCCGGTGGGAAACGAGGCGCAGGCGCAGCCGATGTCGAAGGTCCCGGCGTTCACGGCTCCCAGCTTGTCCTGGACCACCACCGAGGTGGCCGGGGTCGTGTAGTCCGGGGAATCGGTCCCCACGATGACCAGATCCACCTCCTCCGGGCTACGTCCGGCCCGCTCCAGGGCCTGCCGACCGGCCCGAACGGCCAAGTCCGAAGCGGCCCAGTCCTCCGGCGCGTACCACCGGCGTCGGATCCCGGTGGAGGCCTCCATCTTGTCCACGAACTCCTCCAGCCCCTCCACCTCGTCGAAACGGCGGCGGAGCTCGTCGTTCGAGACCTCGATCTCCGGGAGATAGCAGCCGGTGGCGACGATATTTCCGTAGCGTTGCATTCCTCCTCCGAATCAGGTCCCGGGGACCAGTCCCCCGTCCACCGAGAATACGGCACCGTGGACGAAGGAGGCAGCGTCGGAGGCGAGCCAGAGATAGACCTCGGCGATGTCCCCGGGCTGCCCCATCCGGCCCAGGGGGGTGTGCTCCACCATGGACTCGAGGACCTTTCGCGGCATCTCCCGGACGATCTCGGTCGCGATGAAACCGGGGGCCACGGCGTTGACCCGGATTCCGTACCGCCCGAGCTCCCGGGCCCAGGTCCGGGTCATGGCGATCACCCCGCCCTTGGTTGCGGCGTAGTTCGTCTGGCCGAAGTTCCCGTAGAGGCCCACCACCGAGGAGGCGTTGAGGATCACCCCGCCGCCCCCTTCGATCATTCGGGGAACGGCGGCCCTCGTGCAGAGGAAGACGCCCCGGAGGTTGACGCCGATCACCCGGTCGAAGGCCTCCTCCGTCATGGTGCCCGTCAGCTCCCCGTCCCGCCACTTCACGAGCTGGGCATCCCGGACGATCCCGGCGTTGTTGATCAGGACGTCGACACCGCCGAAGGTCCCCACCACGTCCGCCGTGGCCGCCTCCACCGCAGAGGGATCCGACACGTCCACGGCATGGAACGCGACTTCCGCCGCTCCCTCCTCCCGGAGCTCTTCCAACAGCTCGTCGGAGCTCTCCTCCCGGACATCCCAGACCGCCACCCGGCAGCCCTCCCGAGCGAACCGGCCGGCCGTGGCCCGGCCGATGCCGGCGGCGCCTCCGGTGACGACGACACTTCTCCCCTCCAGACCCGTCTCGATCACGTCGCTCCTCCGTTCCCGCGGACTCGCCCGATCAGAACAACCGGTATTGGATTCCAGCCGTGATCGTCGACGGGGCTCCATAGGCACCGGTGACCACACCCAAAACCGGAATGTTGTACCCGTTGGTCAGGTACTCCTCGTCGGTGACGTTGTAGCCGTTCACCTTGACCCCCCAGTGGCCCTCCTCCGTGATCCAGTTGATGGAGAAGTCCACCGTCTCGTAGGCCTCCTGAATCAGGGGCTGCAAGGGCTGGGTCGGATTCCGGGGATCGGGACCGCCCTCGTTGGTGAGCACCGAATCGTCCCGGTAGTTCGCCCCGATCGTCGCCGTCAAGAGACCGCCGAAGGCCGACTTGTTGAACTTCAACCGCAGGCTCCCGGTGTAGTCCGGAGCGTTGGTGATGACCTGGGTGTCCACGAAGCCGTCGTTGTTCCGATCCAGGAAGGTATCGGGCTCGGCGTCCAGGTAGCTGAGATGTCCCTGGAGACCGAACCAGTACACGTCCCGGGGGTTCCAGTCGAACTCGAGCTCGAGCCCCTTCATGGTCGCGTCGCCGGCGTTGACGAAGTTCCCGAAGAAAGAGTCGTCCACCCCGTCCCCGTCGGCGTCGAAGGCGGTGAAGGTGCTGACCTGGATGTCCGTGTAGTCGCCGTAGAAGGCAGCGGTGTTCAGCACCAGCTGCCGGTCGGCGAGGATCGACTTGACTCCCACCTCCACGACATCCAGGACCTCGTCGTCGAAGGGCTCGGCGGAGGCCGGGAAGAAGTTGGACTGGGCCCGAACATTGAAGCCGCCGCTCTTGAACCCACGGCTGGCCGTGACGTAGCCCATCACGTCCTCGGAGAACTGGTAGTCCAGCCCGATCCGGGGGGCGGCCGAGGTGAAAGTCTCCGTCTTGTCGAAATCGGCCAGGACCAGGGCGATCTCGCTGAAGGTGGCGTCGGTGAAGCCGGCGTTGAAAGCGATCCCCCGCTTTTCCTCGTCGGTGTAGCGGAGACCGAAGTTCAGCGACAGTCGGTCGTTGACCCGGTAGCTCCCGTCACCGAAGATCGCGTACGACCGGGTCTCGACCGTGCCCGAGGTGATGCCGAAGAGCGTGTTCAGGAAGTTGTTCAGTACCTCGCCACCGGCCTCGCCGTCGAAATAATAGAGACCCAGGACCCCTCCGAGCTTCCCTCCTCCGTCGTAGACGAACTGGAATTCCTGGGACGTCTGGTCGTCGAAGTAGGTGGCCTCCACGTCGGTGATCGGCGCCGGCGTGGTGTCGAAGTCGATGTTGTTCACGCTGTCGCTCTCCCGGTAGGCGGAGATCGACCGGAAGGTCCAGTCCGGAGTCATCCCCCAGTCCACGGTGAGGGCGTAGCCCTCGGACTCCGTCCCGTTCAGGGGCGCGAGGCCGCTCTGGACGTCGAACCGATCGTCCAGCGGTGGACAGGGCTGTCCCAGGAAGAGGGGACAGAACGGGTTCGCCTCCAATCGCTGATAGCCCTTGGGCTCGGAATCGTCGTCGGTACCGTCTGCGGAGAGCCGTACGGTCACGTCGTCGGTCGGAAGCCAGTCGAGGCCGATGCGATAGGCCGTGGTGTCCTTGTCCGAGACGTCCCGACCCGTGAACCGGTTCGTCCCGAAGCCGTCCCGCTCCAGAGAGGCGAAGGAGACCTTGCCCCGCAGTTTCCCCTCGACGAGGGGCCCGCTGACCATGGCTCGGACATTCTGAGTGCTGTAGTTTCCTCCCTCCACGCCGATCCGGGCCTCCAGGGAGTCCGTCGGCGGTCGGGTCTCGTACTTGATGGCTCCTCCGATGGTGTTCTTTCCGTACAGGGTTCCCTGCGGGCCCCGGAGGACCTCCACCCGCTCCACGTCGTAGACGTCGAGGAGTGCGCCTTGGGGACGGGCCATGTACACCCCGTCGAGGTAGAGACCGACGCCCGGGTCCACGCCCCACAGCGGATCGGCCTGACCGATGCCCCGCATGAAGGCGGTCATGGTCGTGGACTGGTTCCGGGCCGCATAGACCGAGAGGTTGGGCACGTAGTCCTGGAGCACGGAGATGTCCGGAGGACTGGTCTCCTCCAGGACCTCACCGGAGGTGACGGTCACGGCCACGGGCACGTCCTGGACGTTCTCCTCCCGCTTCCGGGCGGTCACCACGACCTCCTCTTCCTCCTGGATCTCGGCCACGGGCTCGTCGGCCTCGGATTCCTCTCGGTCCTGCTCCTGTTCCTGCTCCTGTTCTTGGGTCTGCGCCTCCTCCGGATCCCGGGTC
>JAWVZJ010000119.1:0-7539 GCA_033722255.1 Thermoanaerobaculia bacterium
CTGGGTCCGGGAGGTCCACCGGGCGATGGCTCCCTGGTCGACCGGCGGTGTCTACGTGAACCTGCTGGGCACGGACGAGCCGTCCAGGGTTCCGGCGGCCTACGGCGACAACTGGGAGCGTCTGGCGGAGCTGAAGCGGACGTGGGACCCGGAGAACCTGTTCCAGAGCAACCACACGATCGATCCCGGGGGGCGCGGACAGAGCCCTCGATAGCCGCCGTTCGCCCCGGGTTCAGGGCAAGTTGTCCGGGCGGTCGAGGACGGTCGAGCAGGGCGGAAGCGCATCCCTCGAGGTGGTCGGGAGCTCCGCCGCCCGGGGCAGGTCGATCGACCGGAGGGCGTCGAGCCAGATGGGGACCGAGGCCACCTCCCGGGGCCAGGGCTGGCGCCGGAAGAGGTGGAGGGAGAGGGAGGTGGCGGGGTCGGCGTCGATCTCCCGGACGATGGAGCCCCGGGGACCGCCCGGTCGTAAAGTCCGGAGCTCGACTCCCGCTGCCAGGCGCCATCCGGCGTCCACGCCGGGCCACTCCTCGAGGAGATCGAGGACCCGGTTCCGGGGAGGCAGGGAGCCCCCCCATCCCCGGGCGGCGGCGAGACGGGGCTCCGAGACCAGGGCCCGGGCCGCCAGCTCCGCCGGTCCGCCTCCGGGCTCCGTCGTCCTCGCCGCCAGAAGGGGTGCCAGGGCGGCCAGCGGATCGAGATCGCAGGCCCGGAGGAAGCTCTCCCGGGCCCTGTCCCGACTCTCCTCCCCTCCGGAGCTCTCGAGGAGATGGCCGGCGGCGAGCCAGAGGTCCGCCACCCCTCTTGCAGCCTCCGCCGCCTCCAGAGCCTCGCCGGGGGAGGCTTCGGGGACGGGGAGCCAGGCGCTACGGGCCCGGTAGAGGGGGAACGACGGATCCCACCGCACCGCTCGGTCCAGGTGGGTGGCGGCTCGGAGGTCGTCGGTGGCCCTCCGGGCCCGATCGTAGGAGACCTGGGCCACCAGCCCCGGCAGGAGAGCCGCTCCGGCCAAGAGAGCCACGCCCCGCCAGGGCCAGGCGGCACCGCCTCGATCCTCGGGCTCCGGCCGTCGGGCCAGACCGGCCGCCGCGGCCAGGACGATCCAGGGGGCCAGGGTGCCCAGGGTCACACCTCCCAGGAGCACCACGAGACCTCCGGCGACACCGGCCCGGGCGGCCCGGGCGATCGGATCGACAGGCTTCCGACTCCGCTTCCGGAACCAGGCCCAGACGAGGACCCCGACGAGCAGTAGGCCGACGACACCGAGCTCGTAGAGGATCGTGATCGGTAGCGAGTGGAGATCGCCCACCAGCTCCCCGGGAGGGTTCACTCCGGGCCGGGGTCGGAGATGGAGGGCCGCCGTCCAGGGAGTGCTTCCGGGGCCCCACCCGGTCAGGGACCGCTCCACGCCTCCGTCCAGGCCGGCTTCCCAGTACGAGAGGCGGGCCCGGAGAGAGCTCGCCTCGGGACCGAGGTCGGTAGCCAAGAAGAGAACCAGGACCGAGACCAGGGCCAGGATCGCGGCGAGGTTGGCCCTGGACCGTCCGTCTGGGGTCCCCGGAAGCAGGAGGAGGGCCGCGCCGAGGCCCAGGAGGGCCAGGATCGATCCCGAGGCGAGCAGGGCTCCCAGGATCAGGAGGGGGCCGATCCAGAGCCAGCGGGACCGCCGGCGGACCGCGACCAGGGCGAAGGGAAAGAGGATTACCAGAACCAGCCCCAGGAGCAGGTGGTGGCCGAGGGGCATGGCCACGGGTCCGGTCCCCCGGATCGCCCGGTCCACCAGGGACCAGGTGGCGAGGAGGACGCCGACGAAGGCCATCCCCTCGACGGTCCTCGTGCGATCCCGGGGGGTGTGGGCCAGGCGAGTGGAGAGGCCGGCGATGCCCACGAGCAGGGGGAACAAGAGTACCGCCGTCCGTCCCGCCCTGGGGACCGGGGACATCCAGAGGCAGAGTCCCAGCCACCCCCAGAGGAGCGGGACCAGCCAGCGGGCACGGCCGAGTCCCAGGGGGTCCGGGCCCCGGGACCCGAGGGAGACGACGGCTACGGTGACGACGGCGGCGATCGCGCTCTGCCAACCCCCGGCGCCCTGGAAGAGGGACCCGAGCACGGTGGAGTAGGCCAGAACGAGGAGAGCCGGGATCCAGGGGGCCATCGCCGAGATCTTACGGGGTTCGGGAAGGCTGGAAGGTCAGTGGGCCGGAGCCACCTCGCGCCGAGCTCTCCTGGACGCTGCATTCGACGTGCTGCTCCGGCACGAGGTGATGGTCTCCCCGCTGGTCCTCGAGGAGCGGGAGCTGGCGAGGCTGCGAGACCGGGAGCTGGGAATCGCGAGGAGCCGGGATCGAAAAGCGATCCCGTTGTGAGCGAGAAGAACCGGGAGCGCGACGCGAGGAGGTGGCCGAGATGATCGAGAACGCGGAGCGCTTCCTGAACGTGACGGCGAATCACCTCGGCGTCTGAGGGTCTTCAGGCCAGCTTCTCGACCAGAAAGGCGCGGGCCCGGCGGACGAAGCTCTCTTGCCATTCGTGACCTCCGTCGAAGACATGGATCTCGTGCTCCCCGGCCATCTCCTTCAGGGTCCGCCGATCCTCCTCGAGCTTCGATTCGTCGTACCAGTCGTCGTCCCGGCCTCGACCCAGGAGGACGGGAGGAAGCCGGCGCTTCTCTCGCAGGAGCTCCGGGGGTACGTCGCCAGCCAGGCACACCAGGGCCCGGACCGGAAACGGGGAGGAGGCGGCGGCCCGGTAGGCCATGGCCACCCCCTGGGAGAAACCCACGAAGGCCATGGTGTGGACCGAGGCGAGCTCGTCCCGGAGCTGCTCGATGGTTCGGGCGACGTAGAGCCGGTTGTCGGTGATGGCGAGCTCCCGATCCAGGCGGGTCATCCAGCTCGCCACGACCTCCCCGTCGCTGCGGCGATAGAAGGGGTGGAGGGCCTGGATCGCGGCCAGGGCCCAGGGGCGGTCCTCCCGGATCCGCTCCAGAGTTTCCAGCGACGATTCCGCCCGGTCTCCGTACCCGTGGAATCCCACCAGGAGGACTCCCGGGGCCTGGGTCTGCTCCGGCAGAGACAGAAGGCACCGTCCGTGGACCTGAGCGGGGAGATGGAGGGTTCGGGTCGACACCCTCCGATTCTAGGGAATCCGGAGATTTCAGAGAACCCGGTCCCCGGTTTCGCGGGTCGGGAATTCTCCGCTCTCTGGATCCTTCGGAAGCGGGGGATCACCCTCGACGTACGCGCGGACCGTCCCGAGCTGTCCCGAGATCGGTTCCAGGCTCGTGCTGATGGCGTTCATCGCGGTCGGTTCGCCGGATCGGACCGGCTCGATGGAGCGGCCTTCGATCAACCCTTCCTCTCGGATCGGGGGATTCGCGACCCTCTTCGCGGCGTCCTTCTGCTCCGGGTCCCGATCTTCCTGGGGTCGATCTCTTCGGGTCCGGGGAATCGCCCGGGACCCGCGCCGAACGCGTGGTACTCTCCGCCGCGAGATGACCAGGATCGGAACCTCGGAGCATCCCCTGCGGGTGGCGGTGGTGGGGAGCGGCCCTTCGGGCATGTACGCAGTGGCGGCCCTCCTGGACGACGAGGACCTGGAGGTCTCCGTCGACGTCTTCGACCGGCTGCCGGCTCCCTACGGGCTCGTGCGCTACGGAGTGGCCCCGGACCACCAGAAGATCAAGCTGGTGAGCCGGGTGTTCGACAAGGCGATCACCGACGAGCGGGTCCGGTTCCTGGGCAACGTGGAGGTGGGAACCGATCTGAGCCGGGAGGAGCTGAAGCGTCACTACCACCAAATCGTCTACGCGGTGGGAGCCCAGTCGGACCGCTCCCTGGGGATTCCGGGAGAGGACCTGGAGGGGAGCATCTCCTCTACCGAGTTCGTTGCCTGGTACAACAGCCATCCGGACTTAGCCGACGCCCATTATCCCCTCCACCACGAGAGGGTGGCCGTGGTCGGGATCGGGAACGTGGCCATGGACGTGTCCCGGATGCTGGCGAAGCCGGTGGAAGAGCTGGCCAAGACCGACATCTCCGATGCGGCCCTGGAGGAGATGGAGAGGAGCCGGGTGCGGGAGATCGACGTCCTCGCCCGACGGGGTCCGGTCCAGGCCAAGTGCTCCCCGGCGGAGCTCAAGGAGCTCACCGAGATCCCGGGGGCCCAGGTGGTGGTCGATCCGGGCGACCTGGAGCTGGATCCCGCCAGCGAGGCGGCCCTGGAGGACGACCGGAGCGCTCGGAAGAACCTGGAGATCTTCCGGGAGCTCTCCGAGGCTTCCGACGAACCAGAGAAGCGGAAGATCCGGTTCCGCTTCCTGGTCTCCCCGGTGGAGATCGTTGGGGAGGAGGGCGAGGTCACGGGCGTCCGGGTGGAGCACAACGTCCTCGAGCCGACCCCGGAGCGGCTCCGGGCCCGGGGAACCGGAAGGACGGAGCTCCTGCCGGTGACCATGGTGGTCCGGGCCATCGGCTACCGCTCGGAAAGGCTGCTGGATCTTCCCTACGACGAGCGCCGGGCGATCGTTCCCAACCTGGAGGGCCGCATCCTCCATCCGGATCGGCCCGAGGAGGTCTCCCGGGAGTACGTGGTCGGCTGGGTCAAGCGGGGTCCCACCGGTCTCATCGGCACCAACAAGCTGGATGCCCGGGAGACGGTCGAGAAGATGGTAGAGGACGTGCCGGGGCTCGAGGACCAGGGGGACGGGGACCGAGATCCGGCGGCCGTGGATCGAATCCTCGCCGATCGAGGGGTGACGGTGGTCTCTTACGACGACTGGAAACGCCTGGACGAGGTAGAGGTGGCCCAGGGTGAGGAGCTCGGCCGCCCCCGGGTGAAGTTCCCCCGGGTCGAGGAGATGCTCGAGACTCTGGAGGAGCTCCGGGCGGGCTCCTGATCTTCGTTTGATCTTCGTTCGATCCGGCCAGTCCCGAGCGATGGACGCAGGTGCGACGTCCGAGGGAAACTCGCGGGGGAATCCGGGCAGGAGTTTGCTCGTCGGGGACGAAGGACCGCGTCGTGAGCGTCGCGAGACCCAGACCCATACTGGCGGCCGTTCGCTTCTACCGTGAAGACTCCTGGGGCTCGGTTGCGGAAGGGACCGGAATACTGCCCAGCCTCAACCGCCGGTGGAGGAGGGGGCCGGCTCCCGCCGCTCTCGCCAGAGCGTGACCAGGAGCAGTAGCAGGAGCAACGCGAAAGCCAGAAGCGCCGCGTTCCGGCTCGTCTCCTGGAAGGTCGCCACGATCTCGCTCCAGGTGGAGCCGGCGGAGAACAGGGCGACCAGCCAGAGGAGCCCGATCCAGGCGAGGTTCGAGAAGAACGTGTAGACCATGCTCCGGCCGAAGGAGAGGCGAAGGGCGCCGGCCCCGTAGAGCATCAGCCCCCGGATGATGGGGAGGAATCGATTCACGGCGAGGATCGGTGCTCCGAAGCGCCCCAGGAGCCGGTCCGCCCGGCGGGACGACGACGGCTTCCAGCGGCGGATCCGGGTCAAGCGTCGAGCCAGTCCCAGCCCGTAGCGACGTCCGAGCCCGTAGGCGATCGCCGCTCCCGCCGTGCTGCCCAGGACGCAGAGCGTGAAGAGCGGGAACGAGGCCATGTGGCCCTGCCCGGCCAGGAAGAACCCGAGGAGCATGAAGAGGTCCCCCCAGTAGGGAGGAACCACGTACTCCAGCGCGGCCGAGGTCAGGAAAAAGAACGGCAGGAGGGCCGCCGGCAGCAGGGGAATCAGGGAGCTCAGCTCGTCGAGACCTTCCATGAGCGGATCGACCCTATCAGTCGGGAACGGCACGACTCGGCGATCGAGTCGTCCTCGATTCTTCGGTGGCGACCGCGGCCCGGAATCATCGGTCCGGGATTCGGTGGAGTCCGGGGCTGTCGTCGCGTTTCGGGAGGGGGTCGGGATTCCTCGACGCTGAGGGCCATTCGATCGGAGATCGACTCCGAAGGAGGGAGGGGGAGGGCACCCGCCGTTTCCGGCTGGCGCCCTGGTGGGCATATTTTGGGTAGGAAGTGGGAAAGGTCTCGGCTTCTTGCGATGACGGTGGTCACGAGGTGGGAAGTGAGCGACCCTGAGGGAAAGCCGCCGCCGCGCCGTTGTTGTCTGCCTCTTGAAGGAAGCAAGGTCGATGCCAGAGATTGGGGTCGACGGATCCGATGACCGAGAAGATCAATGTCACGAGTGGTTTGTGGACAACTCTCGCGCTTCGTCCATGGTGGAAGAGTCCGGGTCAGGCCGGATTTCCGTGGACTCGCGCACCGATTTCCGACGTCAGAGGAGAGATCTACAATCCTCGGATCGCGGTGAGACGGGGCGGTCGAGCCGGTCCGGGACACCGGGACGAGCTAAAGTAGGATCTCCGGTACCGAACGACGCACCGATGATCTCCGAGACCCAGGAAGCCGCCGATCTCCACCTGGAGCGCAACCCCGGTCTGCCGCTCCAGACCGACTGGCTCCGTCACGTCCGGGTGAATCGCAGCGCGGTGGAGCGGCGGGCGGTGACCCTGACCCGGCGGCGCTCGATCAAGAGGAAGTGGCAGGCGGCCTGGCTCCTCCGGGCGGTGTCCTGCATCGATCTGACCACTCTGTCCGGGGACGACACGCCGGGTCGGGTGGAGCGCCTCTGCGCCAAGGCCCGCCGGCCCCTCCGCCATGACCTCGTCCGGGCGCTGGAGGCCGAAGCTCTGGACCTCACCGTCGCCGCTGTCTGCGTCTATCACCGTCTCGTTCCCACGGCGGTCCGGAGCCTGGAGGGGACGGGGATCCCGGTGGCCGCGGTCTCTACCGGCTTCCCGGCGGGTCTGTCTCCCGTGGAACAGCGGCGGGCCGAGATCGAGGCCTCGGTGGCGGCAGGCGCCCGGGAGATCGACGTGGTCATCACCCGGGGCCACGCCCTCCGGGGGGACTGGGAGGCCCTCTACGAGGAGATCCGGAGCTTCCGCCAGGCCTGCGGCGAGGCCCATCTGAAGGTGATCCTGGCCACCGGAGAGCTGGCCACTCTCCGTACCGTGTACAGAGCGAGCCTGACGGCGATGATGGGGGGCGCGGACTTCGTCAAGACCTCCACCGGGAAGGAGTCGGTCAACGCCACCCTGCCGGTGGGATTGACCATGGTCCGCTCCATCCGGGAGTACGCCGAGCGGACCGGATTCCGGGTGGGGTTCAAGCCCGCCGGGGGGATCTCCACCGCCAGACAGGCCCTGGGATGGCTGGTCCTGATGAAGGAGGAGCTGGGACGGCGGTGGATGGAACCGGACCTGTTCCGCTTCGGGGCCTCCAGCCTCCTGGGGGATATCGAGCGGCAGCTCGAACATTTCGTCACCGGTCGGTACTCGGCCTTTCACCGCCATCCCGAAGCGTGATCCGAGGGAGCCAGCTGATGAGCGTAGCCGAGATCTTCGAGTCCATGGAGTACGGCCCCGCTCCCGAAGCCGCGTCCGACGCGCTGGCCTGGATCGCCGAGCAGGGCGGCCGCTTCGGGCACTTCATCGACGGCGCCTTCACCGCGCCGGGCGAGACGTTCCAGACCCGCAA
>JAWVZJ010000120.1:0-7503 GCA_033722255.1 Thermoanaerobaculia bacterium
ACCGACGGCTCCCGCCTCTCGGAGATGGGTCTCCCCTGCCCCAACGTCTTCACCGGCGGCCACGACTTCCACAGCCGCTTCGAGTGGAACACGGTCCAGAACCTGGAGACGGCCCTCGAGTATCTGAAACACCTCGTCCGCCAGTGGGCGCTGGCGGGAGCCGGATCCGACTCGAGCTCCTGATCGAGGCTCCCGGCCTGCCGGCTTCTCACCTGGAGCGCCCCGAGAGAGCTGGACGAAGGAACACGGTCGGCTCCGTTCGTCGGACCCAGGGCCTCGGACTCGGAGCTCATTCGGTTGTCCACCCAAACCGGAGACCTCGTCGAGGTTTCACCACTCCAGGCGCTCGACAACGGTTTCCGTCGAGATGAACGGAATGGATCGACGACTCGTGCGTATCACAGAAACGTGGGCAGAGAGCATCCGATCCGGCTGGCCGACTTTCGGTGGGGGTTCCTCCTCGTCGCGGTGAGCTGGGCACTGGGCCTCTGGCTCTTTACCCGGGCTCCGGAACAGGTGCCGGTGCACTGGAATGCCGCCGGCGAGGTCGACCGCTACGGATCGCGGTTCGAGGGGACGCTCGTACTGCCTGCGGTGGCCACGGGCCTCGTCCTGCTCCTGGCCTTCCTCCCCCGCCTCGACCCCCGGGAGGAGAACTACGGCCGATTCCGGACGCCCTACATCGCCCTGACCTACCTGATCCTCGGATTCCTCCTCCTGGTACAGATCTTCACTGCGGCGGAGATCGCGGGGAGAGCCGATCTCCTCCCGTTCGAGTTGACGCGCCTCCTGACCGCTGCCCTGGGACTTCTCTTCGTCGGGATCGGTATCCTGCTCCCCCGGCTCGAGCCCAACTGGTTCGCCGGAATCCGCACCCCGTGGACTCTGGAGGACGATCGCGTGTGGATGGAGAACCACGCCTTCGCGGGACGGGTCTTCGTAGGCCTGGGCGTTCTGACGGTGCTCCTGGCCCTGGCCCTCCCGGTCTCCTGGGGCTTTTGGATCGTCGTGGCGTCGGTCCTCGGGGCCACGGTCGTCGTCGTACTCCACGGCTATCTCGTGTATCGGCGGCTCCACGATTCTTGACGCACCCGGCCCCCTGATCGTCCCGGGCCCGGCGCAGATCGTGGTTGCTCCGATGCGCCGGAAAGACGAGCGGTGGCCAGCTCATCGACGCTTCCCGATGTTGCTCGGAGCCCCTCGGTCGACATCGGCTTGCCAGACCGTGGGTTCCGAGTCCTACCAGGCGTCGAGTCGGGGACGGTGCGATCCGACTACTATCGATTGCCCATGGCCCTCTCCCCGTTCCACCCCCTGATCCGGGACTGGTTCCTCGAGCGTTACGGAGAGCCCACCGCCGTCCAGACCGGGGCCTGGCCGCTGATCGCCGAGGGGAAGCACCTCCTGGCCACCGCTCCCACCGGATCCGGGAAGACCCTGGCCGCCTTCCTCTGGTCGATCGATCGGCTGTTCACCCGCGCCTGGGAACCGGGCCGGGTCCGGGTCCTCTATGTCTCGCCGCTCAAGGCGCTCAACAACGACGTGGAGCGCAATCTCCTGGAGCCCCTGGAGGCCCTCCGGGAGAGGTTTCGAGCGGCCGGGAAAGCGACGCCGGACGTCCGGGCGGCCACCCGTTCCGGGGACACCCCCCAGACCGAGCGACGGCGCATGCTCCGGAATCCTCCGGAGATCCTGATCACGACCCCGGAGAGCCTGAACATCCTCCTGACCTCCGACGGCGGCCGGGGGCTCCTGACCGGGATCCGAGCCGTGATCCTGGACGAGATCCACGCCGTGGCCGGCTCGAAGCGGGGCACACATCTGATGACCGCCGTCGAGCGACTGGTGCTGCTGAACGACGAATTCCAGCGGATCGCCCTGTCGGCCACGGTCCGGCCCCTGGAGCGGATCGCCCGGTTCGTCGGCGGCCGGGAGCTCACCCCTCGGGGCGACACCGTCTCCTACCGGGAGCGGGAGGTGGAGATCCTGGACGCAGCGGGAAGGAAAGAGTACCGGGTCTCGGTGGAGTTCGCCCCGGCAGTGGACGCTTCCGGGAAGACGGGTCCGGGAAGCCTCTCCGGGGACCTCGGGGGCCCGGTCACCTCTCTCACCCCTCGATCCACGGCTCGCGATTCGCAGGAGGAGGCCCTCTGGGGAGCCCTGATCCGGCGCCTGAAGGAGCGGATCGGAGCCAACCGCTCCACCCTGATCTTCACCAACTCCCGACGGATGGCCGAGAAGGTCACCCGGTTCCTCAACCGGGACGAGCCCTCGGACCTGGCCTACTCCCACCACGGCTCTCTGTCCAAAGAGATCCGGACCGTGGTGGAGAGTCGCTTCAAGGCCGGGGACCTCCGAGCCATCGTAGCCACCTCCTCCCTGGAGCTGGGGATCGACATCGGGGATCTCGACGAGGTGGTGATCATCCAGACCCCTCCCTCCGCCGCCGCGGCGATCCAACGGATCGGCCGGGCGGGACACTCGGTGGGGGCGGTCTCCCAGGGGCGGTTCTTTCCCCTCTACGAGCGGGACCTGATGGAGGCCGTCGTGGTCTCGAGGGCCGTCCTGGAGGGAAGGGTGGAAACCGCCCGACCCGTGGAGGGGGCCCTGGACGTCCTGGCCCAGGTGGTCCTCTCCATGGTGGCCAACGACACCTGGGAGATCGACGCCCTCTACCACCGGGTCCGGGCCGCCGATCCCTATCGGGACCTTCCCCGCCGGCACTTCGATCTGGTCCTGGATCTCCTGGCCGGCCGCTACGCCGACAGTCGGATCCGGGAGCTGACTCCCCGGATCACCATCGACCGGATCGAGGGCAGGGTGAGGGCCCGGCGGGGGGCTCGGCTCCTCCTCTACCGCTCCGGGGGGACCATCCCCGACCGGGGCTATTTTCACCTCCGGCTCCAGGGCTCCATGGCCCGGATCGGGGAGCTGGACGAGGAGTTCGTTTGGGAGCGCTCGGTGGGCGACGCTTTCACCCTGGGGGCCCAGACCTGGCGGATCCAGCAGATCACCCACAACGACGTCCTCGTGACCCCCGCCGGGGGCTCGGGCACCATGGCCCCCTTCTGGCGGGGCGAGGAGCTCGACCGGTCCGCGTTCTTCGGGGAACGGGTGGGGGAATTCCTGGAGTGGGCCGAGTCCCGTCTGAGCTCACCTGGCCGGGATTCCGACTCCGAGGCCACCGATCGCCTCCGGACCGACCTCCTGGACTCCTTCCCCCTGGACGAAGCCTCGGCGGAGGCCCTGGTCCACTTCCTGGTCCGCCAGCGGGCCGAGACCGGGACCGGGCTTCCCCACCGGCACCGCATCCTCCTGGAGCGGGTCCGAGCTTCCCGGGAAGCGACGACGGAGGAGACCCTCGTCCTGCACACGTTCTGGGGCGGCCGGGTCAACCGTCCCTTCGCCATCGCCCTGACGGCAGGCTGGGAGGAGCAGTTCGGCACCGTCTGCGAGATCGTCCACGACGACGACTCCCTGATGCTCCACCTCCCCCACGAGGCCACCACCGAGGAGATTCTGGGGCTGGTACCCCCCGGGGGTATCGAGGAGCTCCTCCGGAGCCGCCTGGAGCAGACCGGCTTCTTCGGCGCCCGCTTCCGGGAGAACGCCGGTCGAGCCCTGCTCCTGCCCCGGGGAGGCTTCCGTCGCCGGGTCCCCCTGTGGCTCAACCGGCAGAAGGCGAAGAGGCTCCTGGAGAGGGTGGCCGGGTACGGCGACTTCCCCGTCGTCCTGGAGACCTGGCGTACCGTGCTCCGGGACGAGATGGAGGTGGAGGTCCTCCGGAGGAGACTCACCGAGCTCGTCGGGGGCACGATCCGGGTCGACGAAGCGGTCACCTCGATCCCCTCTCCCTTCGCCGCCAATCTGCGCTGGAAGATGACGAACAAGCTGATGTACGAGGACGACTCCCCAGAGGCCGGGACCGGCCCCGCCCTGGGCGCCGACCTGGTCCGGGAGCTCGTCTTCGAGTCCCATCTGCGGCCCGGGATCGACGGCTCCCTCGTGGAGCTCCTGGAGCGGAAGCTCCAGCGTCTGGAGCGGGGATACGCCCCGGAGCCCGCGGAGCTTCCGGCCTGGCTCGAGGAGCGCATCCTCCTCCCCGAGGGGGAATGGGAAGAGCTCCTGGACGCCGTCCGTCGGGACCACGGTCTGACCGGGCCGGAGCTGGAGGCGAGCCTCTCGAAACTCGGGAACCGGATCCTTCGCCTCCGGATCCCCTCCGACGAAGAGACGCCGCATTCCTTCCTGACGGCCCTGGCCGCCGTACCCCGGATCCTGACCGCCCTGGGCCGGAATCGGTACCAGGTGACCCTCGAAGCTGTTCACGACGGCTCTCCCGTGGATGCGGACCTCCTGGATCGGTTCCCGGAACCTTCCGAATCCCCCGACGAGCTCCCTCCCTTCCCGGCTCTCCTGGCGGAATGGCTCCGCTTCTACGGACCGCTCCCGGAGGCCGGTCTGGAGTCCCTCTTCTCCCCGATCGTGCCCCCCGACACCCTGCCGCGGGCCCTGGAGGATCTGGTGGAGGCCCGGCTCGTGGTGGTGGACGAGATCCGGGCCGGGGCCAGGGAGCCGGAGGTCTGCGACGCCGAGAATCTCGAACGGCTCCTGCGACTGTCCCGGAGCGCGGCCCGTCCGGAGCTCGAGGCCCTGCCCCTCGAGTCCCTCCCCCACTTCCTGGCCGTGTGGCAGGGCATGACCCCCCGCCGGAAAGGAGTGGAGGGCCTCCGCCACGCCCTGGAGCGTCTCCTCGGCTTTCCCGCCCCCGCCGACGCCTGGGAGACCGAGCTCCTCCCGGCCCGTCTGGATCCCTACCACCCGGCCTGGCTCGACAGCCTCCTCCAGGAGAGCGACCTCCTCTGGGTCGGCTGCGGCCGGGAGCGGCTCACGTTTCTCTTCCCCGAGGACCTGGACCTGATCCGGGATCCGGAGAACGAGGAAGAAGCGGGAGACGAAAGAACCGAGCCTCCCGGGGCCCTCCCGGAGGAGCTCTTCCGGAACGGCGGAGGCCACCGTCTCGAAGACCTCCTCCAGGACCGGGAGGAGGAGTCTCCGACGATTACCGAGGCCCTCTGGGAGGCCGCCTGGCAGGGCCGGGTCACCAACGACACCTTCACCGTGGTCCGGGACGGGATCGACCACGACTTCCGACCCCGGTCCCTTCGCGAGATGCGGAGCGAGTCCGCCTCCGGCGGTCGTCGACGACGCCGCTTCGCCCGCTGGCAGAAGAGTCGGGCTCTGGCCGGTCGATGGCTCGCCCTCGAAGCGGAGACCGAGGAGGCACTCGATCCCCTGGAGGAGGAAGAGCGGAACAAGGAGAGGGCCCGGTTGCTGCTGGCCCGATACGGAGTCGTCTTCCGGGAGCTCCTCTCCCGGGAGCGTCCCGCCTTCCGGTGGAGCCGGCTCTTCCGCGCCCTGCGCCTCCTGGAGCTCTCCGGCGAGATCGTGGCCGGGCACTTCTTCGAGGGCGTCCCCGGTCTCCAGTTCGCCACTCCCTCCGCAGTACGCCGGATCCGGGAGGGGCTCCCGGAGGACCTGATCTACTGGATGAACGCCATCGATCCCGCCTCCCCCTCCGGGACCGGCCTGGAAGGCTTCCGGGAAGAGGTCCCCCACCGCATTCCCTCCAGCCACATGGTGTTCCACGGTTCCCGGCTGGTCCTGGTCTCCGAGGCCAGTGGCAAGCGCCTCGACTTCCGGGTGCCTCCCGACGATCCCAGCCTTCCCGCCTATCTGGAGTTCCTGACCGTGGCCCTGGGCCGGAGAGTGAACCCCCGACGGAGCGTGGAGGTGGAGAAGATCAACGACGAGCCCGCCGCCCGAAGCGCGTACCTGGGTCTCCTGAAGGAGCAGTTTCAGGTCAGCGGAACCGCCCGCGGCGTGAGGCTGTGGAGGAGGTACCAGCCCTGACGAGAATCGTCCTCGCGGGGAAGAGCAAAGCTTCTCGCCGTCCACCAGCTGATCGCTTTCCAGGATGAGATGTCCGTCCGAGCAGCCGAGTTGATCAAATATAGTGACGAGATGTACTCGATGGATCGCGAGGAGACACGATGACGCTGCAAGACGACTTGATCCGAATCGAGAGGATGCTCTGGGAAGGGGGCGCGGACACCTATCGAGAGAACCTGGACACCGAGTGTCTCCTGGTCTTCCCCGACATGGTCGGCGTCTCGAGTCGGGACGAGGTGGCCAGCTCCGTGGAGGAAGGAGAGCGCTGGCGGGAGGTGGAGCTCGAGGTCGAAGGGATCCTGGAGCCGGCTCCCGACGTGGCGCTGCTGATCTACCGGGCCAGCGCCGTCCGGGGGGAGGACGAGACCTACCGAGCCCTGGTCTCCAGCGGCTACGTCAAGCGCGGCGGGGCGTGGAATCTAATGTTCCATCAGCAAACGCCCCTGTGAGTATTCGACCGGTCAGCCGACGAGCACCACTGAGAAGACCTGCTGATCGGACCACGCCAGGGCGGTTCCTGGTCCGGGTCCACTAGCCCCAAGCGAGCCACCTTTCCGGCAACGAGTCCCAGGACCATTCCGGCCTCGGGTCCCTGGAGGTACTATCGGACCTCATCAGCCGCTGGCGCTCCGGTGGTCGAACACTCCTGAGACCGCGATGAGCATTCCGACCAGGGCCAGGGTCCCTCCGATCCACTCCCCGGCGACGATGGTGAAGGCGAAGATTCCGGGCAGGAGGAGGGAGAAGAGGACCTTGAACAGAGTGGTGAGGGGCGGATTCAGGAAAACGGCGAAGCCCAGGACCGAGGCCGGGAGCCGCCCCAGGAGCCAGGTCCAGACCGCGAAACCCAGCACCGTGCACAAAAACGACAGATACCCCAGAGCCAGCGCTCCCGGCAAATCCAGGGAGACGATCTCCCTCCAGCCGGCGAAGGGGGCGATTCCCGCCAGGGGCAACCCTCCGACCGCGATTACCAGATAGGTCCACACCAGCGAGGAGTGCCCGTGGGTCACCGGCTTGCTGAGGATCGAGAAGACCGACCAGGACAGGGGGGCCAGGGCCGTCACGGCGATCAGAAGACCGTAGCTGCCGGCCCCGTCCATCTCCTTGGCCCGGGCGATGATCACGATGCCGGTGAGGGCCACGGTAAAGCCCAGCAGGCGACCCCTCGTCAACCGCTCCCCCAGGACGAGGACGCCCAGGAGCATCAGGAAAAGGGGCACCAGGGCCGTCTCCAGGGACGCGATCGGCGCCGGCACCCCGTGCTGCTGTCCCCAGTAGAGAGCGAAACTGTAAATCCAGACCACCAGGAAGCCACAAGCGCTCAGCCGGATCGGGTACATCCGGACCAGCCTCAGGGACTCCTGGCGCCGGAACAGCAGGCAGTAGGCGCCGCAGACCGGCGCCACCGGCAGAAACCGCCCGACCGTCAGACTCAGCCAGTCGAAGCGGGCCGCAGCCCCTTCGGCCCCCAGCAGATACCCGATGGCGATGAAACTGTTGCTCCAGACGGCGAAGAGCCCCAGCGCCGCTACGGGGACGGCCCAACCG
>JAWVZJ010000121.1:0-7492 GCA_033722255.1 Thermoanaerobaculia bacterium
CAGGAGCGGCAGGGGGTCCCGGCCACAGGCCAGGGCCGTGGGATGGAACTGGACGAACTCCAGGTCGGCCAGGACCGCCCCCGCCCGGGAGGCCATGGCCAGGCCGTCTCCGGTGCACTCCACCGGGTTCGTCGTCCAACGGTAGAGCTGCCCGACCCCCCCGGCGGCCAGGATCACGGCTCGGGCGGGATGGAGGAGCCTCCGTCCGCCGGCGTGCCGGGCCACGACCCCGAGGACGGCTTCGTCCCGGGACAGGAGGTCCTCGACGAAGACCTTCTCCTCGATCTCGATCCAGGGGGCCTCCGTGGCGGCCAGAGAGAGGGCCCGCACCATCTCCCTTCCCGTGGCGTCCCCACCGGCGTGGAGAATCCGGCGACGGGAATGGGCCGCCTCCCTCCCCAGGAGAAGCTCGCCGTCCTCGTCCCGATCGAACCGCGTCCCCAGCTCCAGGAGCTGATCGATCCGGGGCGGTCCCTCCCGGCTGAGAACGGACACGGCGCCGTCGTCGGAGAGGCCCCCGCCGACTCCGATCGTGTCGGTGGCGTGGATCTCCGGCGAATCCTCTTCTCCCACGGCGGCAGCGATCCCTCCCTGGGCCCGGGGACTGGAGCCGCTTGTTCCGAGCTCCCCCTTCGTGAGGATCCGGACGGCCGATCCCTCCAGGGTCAGACCGGCCGCGAGGCCGGCCACTCCGCTGCCGACGACGAGGACATCGACCGGCGGAGCCACCGTCTCGAAGGTGCTCGTCATCCGCTCCTCCCGCGCCCGACGGCGAGCATCCGGTCCAGGGCGTCCCTGGCCCGCTCCGCGATCTCCGGATCGACCTCGATCTCGTGCTCCATCGTCTGGAGTGAGCGGAGGATCTTGGGAAGGGTGATGGTCTTCATGTGGGGACAGAGGTTGCAGGGGCGGATGAACTCCACGTCCGGGTGTTCCACGGCCACGTTGTCGCTCATCGAGCACTCCGTGATCATGACCACCCGGGAGGGGGAGGCCTCCCCCACGTTCCGGATCATGGCCGAGGTCGACCCCACGAAGTCGGCCTCGTCCAGGACCTCCCGGGGGCACTCGGGATGGGCCAGGACGTAGATGTCGGGCTGTCCCCGGCGGTACTGCCGGATCTCGTCGGCCGTGAACCGCTCGTGGACCTCGCAGTGGCCCTTCCAGAGGATCAGCTCCACGTCGGTCTGGGTGGCCACCCACTGCCCCAGGTACTCGTCGGGCAGGAAGATGACCCGGTCGGATCCCAGGCTCTCCACCACCTCCACGGAGTTCGCCGAGGTGCAGCAGACATCGGACTCGGCCTTCACCTCGGCGCTCGTGTTCACGTAGGTCACCACCGGGACGCCCGGATACCTCTCCCTCAGGAGCCGGATGTCCTCTGCCGTGATCGAGTCGGCCAGAGAGCAGCCGGCCTCGAGATCCGGAAGGAGGACCGTCTTCTCCGCCGAGAGGATCTTCGCCGTCTCCGCCATGAAGTGGACACCGCAGAGGACGATCACCTCGGCTTCGGCCTCGGCTCCGTAGCGGGCGAGCCCGAGACTGTCCCCCCGGTAGTCGGAGACGCCGTGGAAGATCTCCGGCGTCTGGTAGTTGTGGGCCAGGATCAGGGCATTGCGCTCCTCAGCCAGCGTACGGATGGCCTCCACGTAAGGGGCGTGGACCGCCCACTCCACCTCGGGAATCACGTCCTTGATCTCTTCGTAGACCCCCTCCATCCGGGCAGCGAGCTCCGGAGTGTAGGCGGGGGGTTCCTGGACGGGCTGGAGGGTCTCGACCGTCATGGGGTCCTCTCTGTCAGGAGTTCTTGGAAGAGCTACTTATGCTCAAAGTGAGTATAAAGGCGCCGAAAAAGTAGACGCGGCCTTTGCGCGTCCCCCTTATCCTAGACCTGAGCATAAGGGGTGTCAAGTCCCCTCTCCGCTACACTCGGTGGCCGTGACGGACGCTCCTGCAGACCGTTCTCCCGACGGAGATCCCGGCCTCGCCGACCTCCGGGACGAGATCGACACACTGGATCGAAAGCTGGTGAAGCTCGCCGCCGAGCGGGTCGGGCTGGCCCGACGGATCGGAGGCCGGAAGCGGGACCGGGCGATGCCCACGGTGGACTACGGCCGGGAGCGAAAGGTCCTGGACGCGGCCCGGGAGCGGGCCCTCCGCAGCGGCCTCGATCCCGCCGTAGCCCAGGATCTCGTGGCCCGGCTCGTCCGGGCTTCGGTCACGGCTCAGGAGGAGGACAATCTCCGTCGCGGAGCCACCGAGGAGGCCAGGAGTGCCGTCGTCGTGGGTGGAGCAGGCAGGATGGGACGGTGGATGAGCCGGTTCCTCGCCACCCAGGGCTGGAACGTCGCCGTCCTCGATCCGAACGCCACTCCCGTGGAGAACCGGGAGGCGGAGGAGAACCTCTTCTCCACCGAGCTCGTTCTCCTGGCCACACCGCCCGGAACGACGGCAGAGCTCTACCGAGAGTGGCTGGACGGTCCCCCCGAGGGGATCCTCGTCGATCTCGCCAGTATCAAGACCCCTCTTCTGGAACCGATCCGCGCTCTCCGGAAGCGAGGAGGTCGGGTGGCATCCATCCACCCCATGTTCGGGCCCTCCACCCTCCTGCTCCGGGGAGCCGAGGTCGTGGTGTGTGAGACCGGCGACCGGGAGGCCACCGAGATCGTCACCGCCCTCTTCTCGCCCACAACGGCCCGGATCGTCCGCCTGCCCCTGGAGGACCACGACCGGATCATGGCGGACCTCCTGAGCCTGGCCCACGCCACGGCCATCGTCTTCGCCCTGGCCCTTCCCGACGACGACCATCCGGTCCACAGCACGACCTTCCAGGCCCTGGAGTCCCTGGCGGCCGAAGTCGTCCGAGAGAGCCCCGAGGTCTACTACGAGATCCAGGCCGAGAACCCCCATTCCGTGGAGGTTCTCCACCGACTCCGCAGGGCTCTGGAGCGGTTCGAGGACACCGTGGCGCACGAACGTCGACGTGAGTTCGTCGAGCTCCTGGCGGTGGGACGACGCCGTACGCCCGAACCCGGCTGATCGGAATTCCGGGTCCGGGTCGGGTTGCTCACCAGGATCCCATGGTGGCGACCCAGAACAGCCGATGACGACGCAGAGCTGACCAGCCGATGACCCCGGGCCGATCCCTCGGTTGCAGGACCGGCGATTCGCGGCATCCGGGCGGGAGACGCACGGTGACCCCAGGGCGTCCCTCGGGGTGTGGCTCCGCACCCCTTCACCTCCGCGGTTCTTCCTCCAGAATCTCCTCCACCGCCCGGTTCTGGGCCTCGATTCCCCGAAAGGCGGCCACCGTGAAGGAGAGCAGGGTCGCCAGGAAGAGGAGCGCCCCCCACCAGGTCCACGGTCCACCCCCGCCCACCACCATCAGGCCGCAGGCGACGACACCGAGGACCCCGTTGGCGAGGACCCACCAGGGAGAGCTCGAGCTCTCGAGATCCACCTCGCCCCATTCCTCCTCGGGCAGGAAATACTCCCCTTCTTTCATGGGATCGGTCGCCATTCCCTATCCCTCCCCGTCTTCCGATCCAGCCGCTTCTCCCACCTCTTCCCCTACCCGCTCGAGCTCCCGGAAGAATTGGAAGAACTGCTGGATCCCGAAGCGAAACACTCCCTCCCGGGCCCGGACGAAGACCACCGGTGTCTCCGCCCTGGCGGCCACGCTCCGGCTGATCTCCCCGAAGACGCGACGGCGGAGCCACCCTCCCTCCCCGGTGCCCAGGACGATCCGGTCGAAATCCTCGCCCCGGCGAGCGATGACCGACGCCACGTCGCCGGACAGCTCCTCGAACGCCATCTCCACCGGGCCCATTCTCCGGAAGGTCTCCTCCAGCTCCGGTGCTTCACCGCCGTCCCCGGAGATCGCCTCGTAGATCTGCCTCCGATACTCGGCCCGGTCCTCCTCGCTCATCGGCGCTTCGGTGAGATGGAGCAGCACCACCTCCACGTCCCGGCCCAAGGATCGGGCCACTCCCAGGGCCAGGGGCGCGGTCTCCGGTCGGGCCACGGGCACCAGGACCCGATCGGCCTCCTCTTCCGACGGTTGTTCCACCACAATGGCATGACAGTTGGTGCGGCGGATCACCCGGTCCACGTTCCTCCCCAGGAGACGCTCGCCCCAGGTCACCCGTCCGCCCCAGCCCATGATCAGGAAGGCAGGCTTCTTCTCCAGCACCGTGTGGATGATCGACTCTGCCGGTCGGTGAGCCATCCGGAGGATCGAGCGCACCGGTACGTCCGCCATTCTCCCCACTCGCCCTTCGACCTCTTCCAGGGTCTCCCGTCCCCGCTTCGCGTGCCGGAGACCGGCCCGGAGGGGGAGCTGGCGGGGTACGGGTACATTGTGGACCAGTAGGAGCTCCCGCTCCGCCGTCCGGGCCAGTCGCGCACCCAGGGAGAGGAGGGCGTCACTCCCACTCTCCGGCACGGCGATACAGACTGCGTCCTCCCCCACCTCGACCGGGACCCGCTCCACCAGGATCCGGGGTGCCTCCTCTTCCCGTTCCCGCTCCCGGGCGTAAAACCAGAAGAGGATCCCTCCCGTCCCCAACCAGGCGAGGACGTACCACCAGGCCTCGGGGTAGTGGTCGAACATGAACACCGCCAGCGCCAATTTGGTGACGATGCCCAGGATCGGGACCACGGGATAGAAGGGCATGAGGTACCCGTAGGCGAGCTTGTCCCCGTATTTCTTCCGCAGGGTGATCACGGCCACGTTCACCTGGAGAAAGAGGAGGAGGAACATGATGTCCGCGGCGGCAGCCACGGTCGTCAGGGGAACGAAGGCCACCATCAGCAGCACCAGTCCCGTCGTCGCCGCCAGGGCGAAGTGCGGGGTCGAGGTCTTGGTGCTGATCTCCGACATCCGGTCCGGGAGCTGACGATCCCGTCCCATGGCGAAGGCCACCCGGGTCGACGAGAACAGGGTCGCGTTCAGGGCCGACATGGTGGACAACATACCCCCGGCGAGGATCAGGACGGCGCCGAAGGGGACGAACTGGGTCGCGGCCCGGGCCAGACCCAACTCCCCCACGTGCCGGAGGATCTTCCAGTTCTCCATGCCCGGCTCCAGCTCGGCCGCCACTCCCGAACCGAAGGTCTGGAGGCCTTCCAGGAGCTGGCCGCTGACGGTCGCACCGACGAGGACGAATGCGACCAGCATGTAGATCGGGGTCACGATCACGAGGGAGAGGAAGATCGCCTTGGGGATGTTTCTCCGGGGGTCCTTCACCTCTTCTCCGGCCTGGACGATGATCTCGTACCCTTCGAAGGCGATGAAGGTCAGGCCCATCGCCGAGAGGATCCCCAGCCACCCGGTTTCCTCGGGGATGAGGGGGCGGAGCTGATCCAGCCCCATGCCCCCGCCCTCCCCCAGGCCGGGCCCGAGCTCCGGGAAGAACATGAACTTGAGACCGAAGAAGCAGAAGGCCCCGATGACGGCGAGCTTGGCCAGGGTCACCACATTGCCGGCCATCCCGGTCTCGCTGGCCCCGCGGTAGTTGATGTAGGCGAAAACCAGGGCGATCGACAGTCCGAAGATCTTCTTCCCGAGACTCAGGCTCAGGCCCATCTCGTCCCAGGGCATGGCGGTGGTGAGCCGGAGGAGCTCGAAGAGAAACGCCCTGAATCCCAGGGCGTAGAGGGCTCCGGCCACGGCGTGGGCGAACCAGCTCATCCACCCCGCCAGGAAGGCATTCGCTCCGGGGAGGCCTTCCTGGATCCAGTGGTACCCACCGCCGGCCTCCGGGATGGCGGATCCCAGCTCTGCGTAGACCATCGCCGTCAACAGGGTCACGAGCCCGTTCAGGGCGAAGGAGACGATCAATGCCGGCCCGGCCACGCCGGCGGCCTCGCCGGTCAGCACGAAGATCCCGGCGCCGATCATGGCTCCGACACCGATCATCGTGATGTCGAAGAGGGAGAGATCGCGGGAGAGCTCGGCGCGGGCCTGGACCATGGAGCCGAATCCTATCCTGCCCCACCCCGGCGTCCCCTTCCCCGGGACTCGGGATTCGGCTCACCGGCGACGGAGGTCGATTACGAGTTCCGGATCGAGCCGATCCACTGGTATCCGGGCCTGTCGAGTGGTCGATCCCGATCCCTCAACGCCGGAGGGCCCCGGGGAGTCCCACCCCCGGAGCGGGTCGCTCTCTGAGGACCTCCCGCCGAAAGCGGAAGAGCTCTGCCGGACGGCCTCCGGTGGATTCGTCCAGGCGGCCGGTCCCCTCCACCAGGCCGCCGCGGTCCACGAGGCGACGGAAGTTCTGCTTGTGGAGGCGGACCCCGGCCAGGGCCTCCACCACTCTCTGGAGCTGGAGGAGGGTGAAGGTGGGCGGCAGAAGCTCGAAGACCACGGGTCGGTACTTGATCTTGCCCCGGAGGCGCCCCAGGGCGGTGGCCAGGATCCGGCGATGGTCGAAGGTCATGGAACGGCCCAGGAGCGTGGCATCCGTCTCCGGTTCTGTTCCGGCGTCCCGGAACGACTCCTCCACCACTCCGGCCTCGTAGAGTAGCTCGTAGCGGTCCAGGACCCGGTCCGGATCCCAGGGAGAGCCGTCCAGACCGAAGACGATGGCGGTCCGATCCCAGCGCAGCGCCTCCTCCTCCCCCTCGGCTCCTTCGGCCCAGCTCTCGAGGGCCGGGGCCACCACCCGATCGATCACCGCCGGTCGGCCCTCCCGCCAGTCCTCCCAGGGAAGAAAGCCGTACCAGTCCCGCCAGCGGGCCTCCCCGGCCCCGGTCACCTCCACCTCCCGGGCCAGGGCCAGATAGGCGACCGAGATGACCCGGGGCCCGCCTTCCCGCTCCCGGGGATCCCGGTACCGATCACCGAAGGTGTAGAGCTGCTCCACGTAGCCCAGCTCCACTCCCGTCTGCTCCCGGACCCAGGAGCGCAGGCCCTTCTCCAACGTCCGGTGTCGCTCCGGATCCAGGGGCCCGAAGGGCAGGGCGTCGGCCGGCGTGTCCTTCCAATCCATGGGCTCGAGCCGCTCCGGGGCGGCCAGGGTGTGCCCGGCCCGCTTCACGGTGAGGATCCGGGGCACCTCCTCGGTGACGGCCACGATGACCGCGTTCAACCCCACCGCCACCCGGAGTCCCGGCGATTCGGCATCCGACATCGAGCCAAGCCTATCGCCTCACCCCTTGATCACCCCCAGGGGCCGGAGCTGGGCCACCTTCCTGCACAGCCCGGCCCGCTCCACCACGTCGACCACGTCGGTGACGTCCTTGTAGGCCTCGGGCATCTCCTCGGCCACGGTCTTCATGCCCGCCGCCCGGACCACCACTCCCTTCTCCTTGAGCTCGTCCATGAGGTTCCGCCCCCGGGCCTGCTTCTTCGCCTGGGTACGGCTCATCCGGCGCCCGGCGCCGTGGCAGGAGGAGCCGAAGGTCTCGGTCATGGCGGTCTCGGTGCCGGCGAGGACGTACGAGGCGGTTCCCATCGAGCCCGGGACGAAAACCGGCTGGCCGGTCC
>JAWVZJ010000122.1:0-7471 GCA_033722255.1 Thermoanaerobaculia bacterium
GATATAGGCCGAAACCGGGTGAGGTGCCGAGACCGACCGTGACGCACGGAACGTCAGATCGATTCGAAGTGGGGTTCGGGTACGAACTCGGAGCGATCCTCGAACTCGTCTACCGCCACCACTTCGGTTCGGAGCTCCTCGTAGCGTCGGAGGAGCTCCTGCTCCTCCCTCCCGAGCTCGGCCTCCGGGTCTTCGCCACCGGCCTTCCGCGCCCTTCCGACGCGGCGACGGAGATTCCGGGTTTCCTCGGAAAGGCGTAGCGCTTCCTCCAGCCGGGCCAGCGGCTCCTCGGGATCTTCGGGGAGGAAGGTGTGACGGGTGAGCCGGTTCCGGGCCGGGCCTCGCCTGCGCATGGCGACCGCGGCCTCACGGATGGTGGTCTCCGAAGGTCCTCGACCCAGGGGACGGAGGCGGGACAGGAGGCTGAGCGGTTTCCGGGCCAGCCAGCCGAAGAGGCCCTTCCCGAACCGGGCCAGGGCCTCTTCGTGGGCCCGCTGGATCCGGGCCAGGCTCTCCTCCAGGGCCCACCGGGCCAGGGGGAGATCACCGGGTTCGTCGTCTTCACCTGCAGAGTCGCCGGTCGCAAACTGCTGGGCCTGGAAACGCCGAACGGTCGCGATTCCCAGGTAGATCCAGTTGAGTTGGTCCGCGAGATGACCGGAGAGGCGGCCTTTTCGCTTGAGTTTCGAGCCCCGGGTGAAGAGAGCCAGGTCCGCCCAGAGGGCGAAACGGGCGGTGGCCCAGGCCAGGCGCCGAGCGTGGGGTCGAAGCTCCTGGGGTCCGGTCCCTAGACCGAATACGGGTCCGGCGGTCCAGGGGTAGAGGAGGGAGCGGAGCAGGTTGCAGAGGAAGTGGAGACCGTGTCCGACCAGGGCCCGGAAGAGGGCGCCGGGCTTGCCGGCCTCCAGGGCGTCCATCTCCCGGCGGACCCAGGGGTGGCTCCGGATCACCCCCTGGCCGAAGGCGATCAGGGTCCGGGTGAGGATGTTGGCCCCCTCGACGGTGATCCCGATCGGGGCGCTCTGCCAGGCCCGGGCGATCAGGTTCTTCGGGCCCAGGGAGATCCCGGCCCCGGCCATGACGTCCATGGCGTCGGCGGCCGTCTCCCGGGCGAGCTCGGTGAGGCTGTATTTGACCAGAGCGGAGACGACGGCGGGTCGCTCCCCCGACCCCACGCCTCCGCAGGTGAAGACCCGGACCGCCTCGGCCAGGTAGGTGAGGCCCCCGATCCTCGCCAGCTTCTCCTCCACGCCCTCGAACCGGGCGATCGGGGTCCCGAACTGCTCCCGGACCGAGGCGTAGGCGCCCGTCACCCGGGCGATGTACTTCATGCCTCCGGCCGCCTGGGCGGGCAGCGACAGGGCCCGGCCTCCGGCCAGGGCCTCCATCAGGATCTGCCAGCCCCGGCCGGCGTAGCCGGGGCCTCCCAGGATCCGGCTGGCGGGGATCTCCACGCCGGCGCCCCGGGTAGGTCCGTTGGGGAAGGGGATCCCCAGGGGATCGTGGCGGGGTCCGACCTCGACCCCGGGGAGATCGGTGGAGACCAGGGCCACCGTGATCCCCGGGCTCGGGCCCTTTCCCAGGAGCTCGTCCGGGTCCTCGAGGCGAAAGGCCAGTCCCAGCAGCGTGGCCACCGGGGCCAGGGTGATGTAGCGCTTCTCCCAGCCCAGCCGGATCCACGGCTCGCCGTCGGCTCCCTGAAAGACGACTCCCGTCGAGGTCATGGAGGCGGCGTCGGAGCCGGCCTCGGGCTCGGTCAGGGCGAAGCAGGGGATCTCGTCGCCCCGGGCCAGGCGGGGGAGCAGCTCCTCCTTCTGCTCCTCGGTCCCGTGTTCGAGGAGCAGCTCCCCGGGACCTACGGAGTTCGGGATCAGGACCACGGCGGAGAGGGCCAGGGACCGGGAGGCGAGGGTCCCGTAGACCGTGCTCGCCCCCAGGGGAGAGAAGCCCAGTCCTCCGTACTCCGGCGGGATCACCAGGCCGAAGAACCGGTGCTCCTTCAGGAACTCCCAGACCTCTTCCGGCAGGCCGCCGGTCCGTTCCAGGTCCCGTTCCCGGACCCGGGAGCAGATCTCCGCCACGGGACCTTCCAGGAACTCCCGCTCCCGGTCCGAGAGCTCCGGATAGGGAAGGTCCAGGAGCTCCCGCCAGTCCAGCCGGCCTCCGAAGATCTTCCCGTCGACCCAGACCGTCCCCGCGGCCAGGGCCTGTCGTTCTGTCTCCGAGATCCCGGGAGCGAGATCCCGGAGCCGGTCGGTGAGGGAGCGAGCCACGGGACCTGGCCTCAGACCTCCACGAACTCCGCCTCTACGGGCTCGGGGATCACGCCGGCCTCGTACGCCCGATCCAGGAGGAGTTGCACCGCCCGGCGGCCCGGTTCACCGTACTCCCGGGTCCACTCGTTGACGTACATCCCCACGAAGCGGTCGGCCCGGGTCCGGTCGGTCTCCAGGCCCCGGGCGTACTGCACGGCGAAATCCAGGGCCTCGGAACGCTCCTCCAGGGCGTAGTCGATGCTCTGCCGGAGGAGTCGGCAGAGCCTCTTCTTGAGGTTCTCGTCCAGGTCCCGGCGGATCCCGTTGGCCCCCAGGGGCAGAGGCCCTCCGGTCTCCTGTTGCCACCAGGCTCCCAGGTCCTCGACCTTCCGGAGACCGAGCTCCGGGTAGGTGAGCTGTCCTTCGTGGATGACGACTCCGGCCGGGGCTCCGCCGGATTCCACCGCGGGGAGGATCTGATCGAAGGGCACGATCCGGGTGTCCGCCCTCGGCTGCCAGAGCTTCAGGGCGAGGTGGGCCGTGGTGAGCTCCCCGGGAACCGCCACCTCGAGCCCCTCGAGGTCGTCCCGGCCCAAGGGATCCCTGGAGACCACCACCGGGCCGTAGCCGTCGCCGAAGCTGGCCCCGGAGGGCATGAGCTGGTACCGGTCGTGGAGGTGGGCGTAGGCGTGGACCGACAGGGCCGTGATCTCGTACTCGCCCTCGAAGGCGGCCTGGTTCAGGCTCTCGATGTCCTTCAGCACGTGGCGGATCTCCAAGTCCTCGTCGTCGAGGATCCCCTGGGTCAGGGCGTAGAACATGAAGGCGTCGTCGGAGTCCGGGCTGTGGGCGATCCGGATTTCAGTCATGGTGTGGTGATCTCACAATCTGATTCATGGTGCGTCGGGTGTCTGGACTTCGGGCTCGGGGCGGTTCGGGTCGCGATTCGTGAGCCCGCGACGATCGCCGAGGGTCCGTTCGCGTCGATCGGTGGATCAGCCGGGCTGGAGCCATCGTTCGGAGGGGCCGCCGCACGGCGCGGGAATGGGGAGGGACGCTTCGAGATCAAGCGACCCCACACTCGGCCTCCAGGGCCTCGTCGAGCTCCTCGTAGATCGTGAACAGCTCGTCGAGCTGGGCGATGCCCAGGAGCCGTCGGATCCGATCCGAGGGATTCACCAGGATCATCTTCCGGTCCCGGTCCTTGAAGCGGCCCAGGTACCCCACCAGCTCCCCGATGCCGGTGGAGTCGATGTAGTTGATCCGGGAGAAGTCCAGGAGCACGTTGCCCTTCTCCTCCTCCAGGGCCCGTTCCAGGGTCTCGGCGAAGAACTCGGCGCTCTCTCCCAGCTTGATCACGCCCTCCACGGAGAGAAGGGTGCAGTCGTCGACGCGGCGCTTCTCGACGATCATGGGGAGCCCTCCTCTCCGATGACTTCGGCCGTGAGCTCCTCCCGCCGGGCCGGCTCGATCTCCAGAGCGTCCCCCAGGTCTTCCAGCCACTCCGACTCGGGCTGGCTGACGTCGTCGTCCGCCCGGAGGATCAGGAGGGCGAAGCGGTAGAGAAGCTCCGGCTCTTTCTCGGCTCCGGGGAGGGACGCGAGCTCCGCGGGAGAGGGGGGGAGGACCAGATCCTTGTGGATCTGTTCGGTCTGGTCCTCCGTGAGCTCGGAGGTTTCGGAGAGCCGCCCGTCCACGGCCGACTTCTCCTCCGGAGAGAGGGATCCGTCGGCCAGGGCCGCTCCCACCATGGTCCGGACCACGGCGTAGAGGACGTCCGTCGGGAGGGTCGCCTCGGCCTCGACGGCGGCCTCCGGCGCCTCGGGGAGGGGCGGAAGATCGGTCCGGGCCGCTCTCTCCCCGGTCTCGCTCCCGGGAGGTGGTGGAGGAGTACCGGTCTCGGAGGGAGGTGGTGGCGGGGGGGTGTCCGAGCCCGGTGGCGGAGGAGGCGGGGTCCCGGAGTCGGATGGCGGTGGTGGTGGGGTCGCCCGTCCCGGAGGAGACTGGGCCGCGTCCTGGCGCTGCCGTTTCTTCTGGAGCATCTCCGAGCCCACGGCGCCGGCGACCACGGCCCCTCCCATCATGAGAAGCTTTCCCCCTCCCGCCTTGCGCACGAACCGGCGCACCATTCGGGAGTTCATTCCCGTGGAGCCGGAGATCAGATCGGCGGCCACTCGATCCAAGAGTCCCATCGGTTCACACCTCCTCGCGTCCGAATCGATTCTTCGGGAGCTTCGATCCTAACAGCCCGACATGCCCGTCGCGTTGCTTCGGGCATTCATGAGGATGGAAGCGGGAAGGCGACCGCTCGATGGCCTGGAGCCGGCCCTTCGGGTCCGCGATCGAGAGATCGACCCGAGAGCTGCCAGCCGGGTGGCACCGATCGTCCGGGAAGCCTGGACGAAGGATCTCTCAGTTCGTGTACCCTAGGGCCTCGAGACGTCGGCGGTCTTCGGGGTCGATCCGGAGATCTGCCGGAGAGCCCCTCTCCGTTTCTTCGAGCCAGCTCGCCAGGGCCCGGGACATCTGCCGGACCCGCTCCGGCCGCTTGCCGGCCAGGTTGACGGTCTCTCCCGGGTCCTCGCCCAGGAAGTAGAGCTCCCGCCTCTCCTCCTCCGGCATCTGGATGTACTTCCAATTCCCCTTCCGGAGGCCGTATCCCTCCCCCGACACGCGGATTCCCGCCACGGGCTCCGTCCCGTCGTAATGTCGCCGGAAGAGGAAGATCGAGCGGGCGGGATTCGGAAAGCCCCCTACGTCCAGAGGCTCGGTCAGGACGAGGCCCGGGAGCTCCTCCTTTGGGGGCTCCACGGCCAGGAGGTCGAGGATCGTGGGGAGGAGGTCCACGTGGTGGATGGGGCCGGTCAGCCGGGAGCCGGGGGAGCCGACGCGGGGATCGCGGATCACCAGGGGGACCCGGACCGCCTCCTCGTAGAGATGGATACCGTGGTGTAGGTGTCCATGGTCCATGAGCCCTTCCCCGTGGTCGGCCGTGACCACGATCACCGTTTCGCGGTCGTCCTCCAGCTCGTCCAGGCTGTCCAGGAGCCGGCCCATCTGGGTGTCGGTGAAGAGGATCTCCTCGTCGTAGTCGTCGAGCACGTCCTGCAGCGTCTCCCCGCGATCGGCTGGGCCTTCGGCATCCTCGGTGCGGGAGAATCGGCCGTCGAAGCCCTTCGGGGGAGCGTAGGGAGCGTGGGGATCGAAGTAGTGGACGAAGAGGAAAAAGGGTCCCTTTCCACGGCGTCCGTCCCGGAGCCAGGACAAGGCCCGGTCCGTGGTGAAATCGGCCCGCCGGTCGAAGGGAAACTCGAAGTTCCAGGACTCTCCTTCCCCGGAGATCTCCCTCTTTTCGAACCGATCGTCGTAGATCTCGAATCCCTGTCCGTAGCCGAACTGCGAGTGGAGGACGTAGGAGCCGATGAAGCCCGCTGTCTGGAATCCCGTAGCCGCCAGGATCTCGGCCAGGGTCGAGAGCTCTTCGTCGAGCACCGCGCCGTTCTTCCGGACGCCGTGGGTCGGGGGGTACAGCCCGGTGAAGAGGGTCGCGTGGGAGGGGCCGGTGGTGGCGCTGGCGGCGTAGGCGATCTCGACCATGGTTCCGGATCGGGCCAGCTGCTCGAGCTCGGGCGTGGTGGGGCGTTCGTAGCCGTAGAGGGAGCAGTGATCGCTCCGGGTGGTGTCCAGGCTGACCAGGACGAGGTTGGGCGTCCTTCGCTCCCCGGTGCAGGCCGTGGTCAGCAGGAGCGCCGTCCCGGCGAGCAAGAGGCTTCCGAAAGGTCTTCTCGTCCGGTGCCGGCCGAGGAGTCGCGTCTGCATTCGTTCGATCGGGCTTCTGGGTCGCATGGTGTCCATGAATAGGGTCGGACTCCACCGAGTCGCCTCGGTCGAGTCGGGGACGGCAGTTTCGAGGGTATCCCGAAACCGGGTGTGGTCGCGGGACGGAGTCCTGCGATGCCGGTCTTGCGCTGCAGATCCAGGGCTCGAGGAGGAGTCGATGCCTCTAGGAAGACGAGAACTTCGGCGACGCCGAGGATGTGGGACAATGGCTCTCGTGAGCGAGCTCCGAGACCAGCTCGACCGGCCGATCACCGATCTCAGGATCTCGGTGACGGACCGGTGCAACTTCCGCTGTACCTTCTGCATGCCGGCGGAGCAGGAGTACGAGTTCCTGCGCCGGGAGGAGATCCTGGACTACGAGGAGGTGACCCGTCTGGCCCGGGTGTTCGTCTCCCTCGGCGTGGAGAAGATCCGGCTCACCGGAGGGGAGCCCCTGATCCGAAGGGACCTGACCCTCTTCGTGGAGATGCTTCGGGAGATCCCGGGGATCCGGGACCTGGCCCTCACCACGAACGGAATGCTCCTTCCCCGCCGGGCGGAGGAGCTCGCGGAGGCCGGCGTCGATCGCGTCACCGTGAGCCTCCCCACCCTGGATCCTGAGACCTTCACCCGGACCTCCGGGGGCCGGGGCGACCTCCATCGGGTCCTGGAGGGGATCGAGGCCGCCATCGACGCCGGACTGGTTCCGGTGAAGATCAACGCCGTCATCCTCCGGGACGTCAACGACCACGAGATCCTGGAGATGGCGGAGCGGTTCCGGAGACCGGACACGATCTTGCGGTTCATCGAGTACATGGACGTGGGGACCCTGAACCGGTGGGATCCCTCGAAGGTGGTGCCGGCCCGGGAGATCCGGGACCGGATCGAGGAGGTCCATCCCCTGGAGCCGATCGGCCGCCGCCGCCCCCAGGACCCGGCCACCCGGTATCGGTATCGGGACGGAGAAGGGCAGATCGGGATCATCGCCTCGGTCACCGAGCCGTTCTGCGGCGACTGCACCCGGGCCCGGCTCTCCGCCGAGGGATCCCTCTACACCTGTCTGTTCGCCTCCGAGGGCCACGACCTGAAGACGCCCCTGCGGTCCGGGGCCACCGACGAGGAGCTCGGAGAGCTCCTCCGGGAGATCTGGTCCTCCCGCACCGACCGCTACTCCGAGGAGCGCTTGGTGCACCTGGAGACCGGCCGGGACCTCCCCGAGCGGGAGCGGGTGGAGATGTTCAGGGTCGGGGGGTAAGAAGGAAGACAACCGTAGAGATTCCCGATCCGTCAGAAGCCAAGTGGCGTATCGGTTGGCGCAGACGGCGCGGATGAGTTATACTGAAAGTATGAAAACCGCGATTTCGGTGCCCGACGAGATCTTCGAGGAGGCCGATCGA
>JAWVZJ010000123.1:0-7470 GCA_033722255.1 Thermoanaerobaculia bacterium
CGGATCGGGGACGGGTCGACCCGGGAGCTCGAGGTATGGAGGGTGAAGAGGGAGCTGGCGAGACACTCCCGGGCGAACGAGGCCGTGGACGTGGAGGTCCTCCGTCGAGGAGAGCGGAAGGACTTCCGGCTGGACCTGATGCCGTTCGACGTCCCGCCCCTGGTTCGGGAGACGGTGGATGGTACACCTCTCCTGCGACCGGTCCACTTCGAGAGCGGTGTGGAGGAGGCCTGGCGCTCCGAGCTCGAGGCCCTGCGGGACGCGGGAGCCGAGGAGCTGGTGGTCGATCTCCGGGGCGTCGCCGCCACCCGGGTGGAGGGAGCGTTCCCCGTGGCGGATCTCTTCGGGCAGGGGACTCTGGGCTCGCTTCGGAGACGGGGAGCGGTCCAGGAGCGGTTCGAGAGCGGTCTGCAGCCGATCTGGAAAGGGGATCTGGTCGTCCTCGTGGATCGAGGCACCCTGGGAGCCGCCGAGCTGCTGGCCAAGAGCCTGGCCGGGACCGTCGGCGCTCCTCTAGTGGGGGAACCGACCTACGGCTGGGCGGGTCGTCGGTCCCGGATCGAGCTCCGCTCGGGGGCCCTCCTGCAGATCACCGACGGCTTCTACGCCGGTCCCGACGGAGAGGTGATCGATGCGAGCCTGGAGCCGGACTACGAGATCCGGGATCTCTGGCGCCGGATCGGGAACCGGGACCGGGAGATCCACGATCTGATCCTGGAGCGGGGTCTGGAGGTCCTCCGGGGCGAGACGGAGGAGAGCGAATCCCGGGCGGCGTGACGGTTCCGCGGGGTCGCGGGACCCCGGGCCCCCCTTTCGGTCCTTGAGCCATGGTTCCTCGAGCGCGTCTCCGACGTGGGCGGAAGAGTCCTCCCCCCTGGGGCCGATGGATCCTCCTCCTGCTGGTGCTCCTGGGCGCGGGTCTACTCCTCTGGTGGTGGACGGAGCGCCCCGTTCCGCGACCTTCTCCGGAGCAGATCCGGGGAGAGCGGGAGGAGCCGTCTCCCCCGGATCGCCCTCCCCCACCGGAACGGCTTCCCCCGGAAGAGGGTCCGAGCCCGGAGGTTCCTCCGGACCAGCCGGAGGAGGGCCCGGCGGCGTCCCGGGAACCGGCCGGGAGCCTGGCCCTCCTGGTGGACGACCTGGGCCGGAGTCTCGACGACCTCGAGGCCCTGGACGGCCTGGGCGTTCCCCTCTCCTGGGCCGTACTCCCCTACGAGTCCCGCACCGACGAGGTGGTGGGCTGGCTCTCCGAGGGCACCCGGGAGGTCCTCTGCCACCTGCCCATGGAGGCCTCCAACGGGGCGGACCCGGGTCCGGGGGCCCTGACGGCGGCGATGGGGCCCCGGGAGCTGGCCGAGGCCACCCGTCGGGCCCTGGAGAGAGTTCCGATCGCCGTGGGCGTGAACAACCACATGGGTTCGGAGCTGACCACCGACCGCCGGGCCATGCGGGCGATCCTCGGCGTCCTCCGGGGCCGGGAGCTGTTCTTCGTCGATTCCCGGACCAGCCCCGACACCGTGGGTTACCGCCTGGCCCGGAAGATGGAGATCCCCGCCGCGGAGCGGAAGGTCTTCCTGGACGCCGAGATGGGGGTGGACGGCGTCCGGGAGCAGTTCGAGCGCTGGAAGGAGATCGGGCGGGAGGAGGGAGCCGCCATCGCGATCGCCCATCCCCATCCAGCCACCCTGGACGTCCTCCGGGAGGAGATCCCCCGGGCCCGGGAGGAGGGATTCCTCTTCGTGCCGGTGAGCTTCCTCCTGGACCGGTCGCCGGAGCTCCGCTGACGCCGGGAGGCCGGGGTCCATTGCAGGGCCGGAGCCCGCAACCGAAGGAGCGGGCCCAAACCATCGAGCGGTCATCCGTCCATCTTCATCCTCATGAATGCCCGAAACAGCGCGACGGGCTGGTTCTCGAGGACCCGGCCGGTATCCTGGGATGCGCCACGGAAAGGAGACGCCATGAGCCAGACCGTATTGATCACCGGAAGCTCGAGCGGGATCGGGGAGGCCACCGCTCGCCGCTTCCTCCAGGAGGGGTGGAACGTGGCCGCCACCATGCGCCGCCCGGGGGAGGCCCCGAAGTGGATGTGGTCCGAGGGAATCGTCCCGCTTCGCCTCGACGTCACCGAGGAGGACACGATCCGGGACGCCTTCGACGAGTGCCGGGACCGGTTCGGAGGCCTCGAGGCCGTGGTGAACAACGCCGGCTATCCCCTGGTGGGTCCCTTCGAGGAGACTCCTCCGGAGAAGATCCGCCGGCAGTTCGACACCAACGTCTTCGGTCTCATGGCCGTGACCCGGCAGGCGGTCCCGATCTTCCGGGAGCAGCGGGACGGGGTCATCGTCCAGGTGGCCTCCATGGGCGGACGGCTCACCTTTCCCCTCTATAGCGCCTACCACGCCACGAAGTGGGCGGTGGAGGGCTTCTCCGAGTCCCTCCAGTACGAGCTCCGTCCCTTCGGAATCCGGGTGCGGATCGTCGAGCCGGGGCCGATCAAGACGGATTTCTACGAGCGCTCCATGGATCGGGTGGGCCGGGGGGAAAACGACGACCCCTACCGGGAGTTCGTCGAGCGGGCCATGCCCACGATGCAGGAGGCGGGAGAGGAGGGAGCCCCGCCAGAGAAGGTGGCCGAGACCATCGTCCGGGCCGCTACCGATTCGGGCTGGAAGATGCGCTACCCCGTCAACGCGGCTCCCATCCTGGCCCTCCGCCGGCTCCTCCCGGACCGACTCTTCCAGGCCGTGGTTCGGAAGGTCGTCCTAGACTAGAAGTCTGTACCGCAGCGGGATCCTCTCCCTCCGGTCGCCGGAGCTCTTCGGTGGGTGGACGGAAGGGTCTCGCCGGCGACCGTACCGCTGGGCCGGGGAGGCGATCGGCGTCTACTCCTCATCGAGACGGGCTTCGATGATCGCGTACGGGAAGTATGCCGAGCCCGGAAGTCGACGCGGAACCCGTCGTCCCGGAGTCGCACGCGATGACCGGCTCCCCTACCCGAAGATCTCCAGGAGCCTCTCCAGACGTCGGGGATCGGCGGCGAGCCAGGCACCGGCGGCGGCGACACCTCGGGGGTGGCCGACGTCGAAGAGGGGGCTTTCGAGGCGGAGGCCCAGGAGACGGCCCTCCCGGGCCAGCTCCCGGAAGACCGGGACCTCGGAGCACTCCCCGTGGACGGTGGGCCGCACTCTCTCGATCCGGTCGAAGAGGTCCGGGGTCAGGACGGAGCGCCCGCAGGTGCGGCGGACCGTGCCGCCCGGAGGGATCTCCAGACGGCCCCGGCCCTTGGGCTCCAGACGGTCGATCTGCCAGATCCCCTCCTCGATCTCCTCGCCCCGGAACCGGCCGCTGTTCCCGTAGAGACCGGAGTGCTCGGGGGAGAGCTCCAGGACTCCGGAGACAGGGAGACCCTCGCGCTGGTGGAGGGTGATCATCCGGGAGAGCTCGTGCTCCCTGGCGGGGAGCACATTGTCCGGGAGGAGGAGGGCGAAGGACTCGCCGGCGACGAATTCCCGACACAGCGAAAGGGCGTCAGCCAGGCCGGTGGGTCGCTCCTGGAGGATCGGGAGAAGCTCGAAACCGGTGGACCATCCCTTTCGGAGCTCCTCCAGGGACTCCAGGAGGATCTCCTTGCCCGGCCGGAGCACCAGGGCGATCTCGGTCAGGCCCGCCTCCACGGCTTCCCGGACCACGAGGTGGAGGGCTGGAACGCTGCCCAGGGGGACGAGCTCCTTGGGAACCGAACGGGAGAAGGGCTTCATCCGGGTTCCCCGACCCGCGGACGGGATGACGGCTCTTTTCACTTGCATCTCTATGGAGGGTCGGTACGAGCCTACATGGAGGAGGGTGTCGGTCTCGCGGCCGCAGACCGGGATTCTGCCTCGTCGTTGCGTCGGGCTGCAGGGGTCCGAGCGGGGGGCTCGCCGGGGTTGGCGAAGAGCACGACCCGCCGGGATGATGCAGGGACTCCTTGTCGGCCTCTGGCCTGGTCACCTGCCGACGCGGCGATCGCTCCTCTCTTGAGCTCTCCGGAGCGGGTGTCGATGCGGCGGGCAGGAGGTGGACAGGCGGAGCAGGGTTTCCGACCCCGCCCAAACACCGACCACGGTGGTGGGTCCGCCGACACGACTGTCCCGCCGGACCGCGACTCGAATCTACTCCCGCTCGCTGCGGAGAATCTCGAGTGGTCGCCGGGACAGCGGCCTGGCGCTGGCGGCCAGGCCCGCGGCGAGAGTGAGGAGGACGCAGCCGAGGACGGCGAGGGCCGTGGGGACGAGGCGCGGTTCCCACTCGAGGTCGAAGCCCTGGGTGACCAGGATCCAGGTCAGGAGGACCGCTCCGCCGGCGCCGATGGTCCCGGCCACCAGCCCTACGAGGCCGAAGAGGGTGGAGAAGACCCCGACCACCCCTCCCCGGGTGAATCCCAGGGTCTTCAGTAGGGCTACCTCCCGGGAGCGGCGGACCGAGCCCGCAGCCACGGTGCCGAAGAGGATCAGGATCCCGGCCGCGGCTGTGAAGAGCCCCAGGGCCCGGATGCCCGTGGACAACCGGCCCAGGATCGCCCCCACCCTTTCCAGGACGGAGCGGACGTCGATCAGGGTGACGTTCGGGAAGCGCACGGCCAGGGTGTCCTGGATCTCCTGCTCCCGCCCCCGGGGGAGCCGGGCCGCAGCGAGGCGGGTCTGGGGAGCCCCGGCCAGGGCCTCGGGCTCGGTGACCAGGAAGAAGTTGATTCGGAAGGTCTCCCAGTCCACTCTCCGCAGGCTCGTGACCCTCAGGGTCAGGGGGATGCCCTGCACGTCGAAGGTCAGGGTGGAGCCGAGCTCGGCGCCCAGGTCCCGGGCGAACTCCTCCTCCACGCTGATCTCGTCCGAAACCTCGGGAGAGAACCAGCTCCCGGCGACCAGCTCGTTGTCCGGCGGGAGCTCCCGGAGATAGGTGAGGCGCTGCTCCCGGGTCAGGGCCCACCGCCGGTCTCCCTCCTCCACCTCCTCATTTGGGGACTCCTCGGCCAGGGCCTCCGTCGAGCGCCCGTCCACGGCCGTGATCCGTGCCATGACCACCGGCACCGAGTCCACGGCCTGGGCTCCCCGCTCCTGCAGGAGGGAGCGGATCGGCTCCCACTGGTCGGGCTGGACATCCAGGAGAAAGGCTGTCGGCGCGTCCTCCGGCAGCTCGGTTTCCAGGGCCCGGGAGAGCTGACCCTGGACCAGGACGGTGGAGAGGACCACCAGGACCCCGAGGCCGAGGGCCACGAGGGCTGGGAGGAGGTCCCCTCCGGGGCTCGCCATCAGGGCCCCCCCCTGCCGGAGCCAGACCGGTCCCCGGACGCTTCGGAGGGTCCCGGCCAGCTTCCGGAGGCCCGCGGCCACGCCGGCGAGGACGAAGACCGTGGTCAGGAGAGCCAGGATGAACCGGGCCCCGAGGCCAGGCGAGCCGGCCTGCACCGCGGCCAGGACGAAGAGGCCTCCGATCAGGAGAACCCCGAGGCCGACCACCACCGTCTTCGACGGGGGCACGGGCTCCGCGCTGCGCCGGAGGGCCCGGAGCGGTGGGACCCGGAGGACGGCGGTCAGGGGCGGGATGCCGAAGAGGAGGCTGGTTACGAGCCCCAGCAGGAGCCCCCGGGCCAGGGCTTCGGGCTGCCAGAAGGGGAGGGTGGAGATCGGGAGCAGGTCCCCGAGGAGTCGGGGCGCCGCCTGCTGGACCCCGAGGCCCGCCAGCCCTCCGAGGAGCGAGCCGGCCAGCCCCAGGAGGAAGCAGTGCCCGAGGTAGAGGAGGAGCGCCTCTCGGGGCCGCAGGCCCAGGCACTTCAGGATGGCCAGGGCGTCGAGGCGGCTGGCCAGGAAGGAGCGGATCGTCTGGGCCACGCCGATCCCCCCCACCAGGAGCGAGAGAAGGGCCACCAGACCCAGGAACCGCTCCACCCTCCGGATGCCCTCCCCGAGGCTCGTTTGGGCGTCGAGCCAGGTCCGGATCCGGACGTGAGGAGAGCCGCCGACAGTTCGATTCAGGGTCTCGGCCAGATCGTCGACCGCCTCTAGGTCCGGGCTCCCCGGGAGCCGGAGGAGGAGCCGCCGGGTGATCCGGCTCCCCATGGCCTCGAGCTGTGTGGCCGGGAACACCTTCCGGGAGAGGAAGACCCGGGGCCCGAGCTGGAAGGCCGAGATTCCCCGGTCCGGCTCTTCGGCCACGACCCCCCGGACGGGGAACGTCGCCTTCCCCAGGCGGATTCCGTCTCCGATCTCGAGCTCGAATCGGGAGAGGAGCTCCGGACCCACCACGACCCCTCCCGAGGCCAGGACGTCGGCCAGATCCTCGCCGTCGGTGGTTCGGGCTTCCCCGTAGAGGGGATAGCCCGGATCCACGACCTTGAGCTCCACCAGCTGGCTGGGGGCCGGCTCCTCCGCACCTCGTCGGTCCGGGATCCTGGCCATGGTCACCAGCTCCCCCGTCCGGCTCGTGGTGGCACCGGCGGCCAGGGCCGCCTCCTGGAGCTCCGGGGGCAGCTCCCGGGTGGACGAGAGGGCCAGGTCCCCTCCGAGGATCTTCTTGGCGTCCCGGCGGACCCGCTCGTCCAGGGCCCGGGAGAGGGCCGCCACCGAGACCACCGCCGCCACTCCCACGGCGAGGCAGAGGACGAGGAACAGGAGCCGTCCCCGGCTCCCCCGGGTCTCTCGGAGGAGGAACCGGCCGACGGTCCGGGCGTCCATCAGGAGGCGGGCTCCAGCCGTCCGTCGTGGAGTCGGAGTCGCCGGTCCGCCAGGCGGGCCACCTCCGGGTCGTGGGTGGCCACGACCGTCGCCGAGGTCGCATCGTCGTGGAGCTCCCGGAAGATCGACAGAACCCGCTTGCCCGTATCCCGGTCGAGGTTCCCCGTGGGCTCGTCGGCCAGCAGCAGGGCGGGTCGGGGCCCGAAGGCCCTCGCCAGGGCCACCCGCTGCTGCTCGCCGCCGGAGAGCTGGCTCGGATAGTGATGGCCCCGGTCTTTCAGCCCGACCCTGGCCAGGAGCTCTTCGGCCCGCTCGTCCGCGTTCCGTCGCGCCAGGAGCTCTAGGGGCAGGGAGACGTTCTCCCGGGCCGTCAAGTGCTGGAGGAGCTGGAAGGACTGGAAGACGAAGCCGATCCCCGTCCGGCGGATTCGCGCCAGCTCGTCCTCGCCCCGGTCGTCGATCCGTTCGCCGTCCAGGAGGATCTCTCCGGCGCCGGGTCGGTCGAGGCCGGCCATCAGGGCCAGCAGGGTGCTCTTTCCGCTCCCGGAGGGGCCGAGGATCGCCACCATCTCTCCGGGAGCGACGGTCAGGTCCACTCCGGCGAGCACCTCCAGGGTCCTGTCTCCGGAGGAGAAGCGGCGGACGATCCGGCGGAGCTCGAGGCGAGGCGTGTCCGGCACGGCGGGCAGATTAGCAGCCACGCATGCCCGTCGGTTTGCTTCGGGCATTCGAGCCCGCCAGATCACCAATCGTTCCCGAA
>JAWVZJ010000124.1:0-7462 GCA_033722255.1 Thermoanaerobaculia bacterium
CGAGCGTCCCGACGAATGGCCGATGCGGCCCGAGCTCCTCCAACTCGCCGAGCGCCACGGCCTCGGCCAGGAGTGGTGAGCTCCGACCAGTCGGATTGGTTCCCGGTTCCGGTGACCCGGAGCTGATTCCCGGCGGAGTGGCCGGCGAACTCCGGGGCGTACATGCCCTGGAGGGTGGCGGGGCCGACCCGGAAGGTACCTGGGAGGGTGGCCCGGAGGCGGTAGCGCAGGGTGTACTGACCCGCCGGGAGCCGGTCGAAGAAGAAGTTGGTCCCGGAGTCCCGGACCTCTTCGTAGTAGCCCAGGCCTCGCTCCCAGCGGTACCGGGACACGAGGCTCTCGGGCTCGAAGCCGGCCCCCCGGGGGTCCCGGAGGTGGACGTACTCGGCGGCGTGGCGGGCCGAGATCGAGAGCTGGACCTCGATCTGGTCCCCGGACTCGATCCGGGTGCCGGGTTCGATGGGAGTCAGGATCCACTCGCCGCCCGCCGGCTCCCGGAGGAAGTAGCTGCGCTCGACCCGGAACATGTCGCCGTCGGGCTCCTCCGGGAGTCTCTCGGTGGAGAAGTGCCAGGTGGCGGAGGCGAAGAGGAAGCCCGGAGTCTCCTTCTCCACCACGATCTCGCCCATGGGGGGCGTCACCTCCGGCCCCGGGACCACCACCCGGTTCTCCTTTCCGGTGTACTCGTCGGGCTCGAAGACGAAGGACTCCCGGATCGGCCCGAGGGAGACGTCCACGGCCTCGGCGGTCCCGAGCTGGCCCTCGGCCTCCAGGAAGTGGACCACGGCCCAGATCACCTCCGCCGTGGCCCGGGTGGACTTCCAGTGGTTGAGCTGCTTGTTCAGGAAGAGCCACTGGACCAGGCCCTCCCGCCGGGGATCGTCGGGATCCAGCTCCATCATCGCCCGCAGGGCGAAGGCGTGGCTCTCGATGGTGTCGTTGTACCAGAGCCAGGCCCGGTCCTCCGGCGCCCAGTAGGTGCCCAGGTCGGGGTCGGTCCTGGCCGAGTCCATGAGGCTGTCGAAGACCAGGGTGGCGTCCTCGGGCCGGTCCGACCGGTGGAGCGTCAGGGCGAGCTGGGCCTTGAGGAGGGGCGAGTGCTGCTTCCAGTGCCGCCAGGAGAGCTCCAGCATCTGCCGGCGGTCGTCGGCGGTGAAGACCCCGCCGGTCCACTCCTCGTCCGGGTAGCTGGAGAGGACGTAGTTCAGGAAGGTCACGAATTCCCAGCAGCAGTCCTCCCGGACCGCCCGGCGGGCCAGCGCGTCCACCCAGTGGCGGTGGAGGTAGGACCAGGCCTTCCGGACCATGGGCCGGGGGACCTCGACCCCGTGCTCGATGGCCTTCGAGAAGCCGTGGAGGATGTAGAGGGTCATGTAGGGGGAGGGAGGACCGCCGGGGAACCAGGGGAAGGCCCCCAGGGAGGTCTGACTCTTCTCGAGGTCGGCCAGGGCGCCGGCCCGGTGGGCCCGGGAGACCTCCGGGTCCAGGACCGGGATCAGGTCCTCGGTGCCCCCGCCCCGGGCGAGATCGAGCCAGGGGGTCTCCACGAGCTGCATCTTCCGGTTCGGGTCGTCCGGATCCCACCTCTCGTACCGCGTCTCCCTCGCGGCCAGCTCCTTCGCCATCTCGGCCACGGCGGGGTACTCCTCGAAGACACTGGTGACGATTCCGGTGGAGACGAAACGGTTGAGGGTCTGCTCGGTGCACTCGTACGGGTACTCGACGAGGTAGGGGAGGGCCTCCAGGACCTGGTAGAAGAGCTGGGCGTCCAGGGTGACCACGAGCTGCTCGTTCAGGAGGGAGGGATCGGAGGCGGCGTCCAGGAGCCGCTGGAAGCGCAGCACCCGTCGCTCGGCGTCGGAGAGGGCCGCGAACCGGGACTGGATCAGGTGGACCCGACCCGGGAGGATCGGGATCGGTCGCAGCTCGCCGTCGGAGAGGTCACCGGCGGTGGCGGTGACCCGGAAGGCGACGGTGCCCACGCCGGAGGGGACCTCCAGAGGGAACTCCAGGGTCGTGCCCTTCCCGGGCTCCACCGTGAAGTCTCGCGTGGTCTGCTCCGGGGTGAGCCCCAGATCCGGGGATCGATCCCGGCCCGTTTCGGGATCCTCGACGGCGAACCGCAGTGAGCCGGAGAGGGTCTCCTCACCGGCGTTGTTCACCACCGCCCGGACCGTGGCCCGGTCCCCCTCCCGGAGGAAGCGGGGCAGGTAGGGGCGGACCATCAGCTCCTTGACGGTCTTCGTGGTCCGGTGGGCCGATCCTCCCCGCAGGTCCCGGGTCACGGCCAGGGCCCAGACGTTCCAGTCGGTCACCGAGTCCGGGACCCGGAACCGGAAGGAGACGGTTCCGTCCTCGTCGGTCAACAGATGGGGCTCGAAGAAGGCGGTCTCGGAGAAATCGGTCCGGAGGGTCCTCTCTTCCGCCGGAGCCTCCTCGGGGCCGGTCTCGGCCTCCCGGTCCGCCAGAGCCGGGGATTCGGCCGTCACCTCGGTGACCTCCTCCCGGGCCTCGGCCGGCGCGGCCTCGGCCAAGCCTCTCTCCATTCTCATCGCCTCCCCGGCCATGGGCATGGGACGCCCCGGGAGACCCCGGCGGCCTGGCCCTCCGATCCCGTAGCCCGAAAGCAGCTGGAGCCGGTCGCCGCGGAGACTCGGGTAGCCCGGGAGGGAATACCAGTGGTTGGTCCGGCTCCAGACGGTCCCGGTCTGGCCGAGAGTGGAGACCAGCCCGGGAACGCCGGTCCCCCGGGGGTAGAGGGCGAGGACCTCCGGAGGCGAGAAGGGGGCGAAGATGTCCAGGCTCCGGTCGTACATCAGGGCCAGGACCTCGGCCGCCCGGGCCGGGAGGGCATTCCCCTCCTGGCCGGAGACGGTGACGGTCCAGGTCTCCTCCTGTCCCGGGCGGAGCCGGTCCCGGAAGGTGGAGAAGGAGACGGCGAGCTTCCGGTCGGACCAGGGAACGAAGACCTCCTCCGTGAGCCGGATGAGCTGGTGGTCCCGGAGGACGGTCGCCGCGACCTCGAAGCCGCCCCGGAGCTCCGGACCGACCGGGATCTCGAGAATCCGGGTTCCCGATTCCGAGGAGAGGTCCCGTCGCCGGATTCTCTCCCCCCGGTGGAAGAGCTCCACCTCGATCGGTTGATCGGCCAGGCCGGAGTGGACCAGGATCCGGGCGGTGTCCCCGACCTCCAGGGAGTCCGCCTCCGGCGCCAAATGGGCGGGGACGGCCAGGGGGGTGGTCCCGGCCCGGGCCACCACGAAGGGTGTGTGGGTCTCGTATTCGGTCCCGAAGCGGTCCTCCGTCCGGTAACGGAGTCGATAGGCCCCGGGCTCCAGGCTGCCGACCGAGAGCTCGACCGTCCCGTCCTCTCCGTGCTCGAGGGTCCCCCGGGCCACCCGGTCCCCATCCTCCCAGAGGCGTAGGAGGGCCCGGGTCTCGTAGCTCTTCTGCCAGCGGGGTCGGAGCCGGTCTCCTGGGGTGGCGAAGGGCTCCTCGCCGGGATCCTGGACGGGGAGCTCGGCCGGCAGTGGGGCCTCGGACGGCTGCTCGAGGCGACGGATCTCCCAGGCGCCCGTCCCCTTTCGGGGAGAGCCGTCGAGATCGGTCCGGATCACGGTGAACCGGGGCTCCTCGGCGGCGTCGAAGAAGCCCTGTCCGGCCTCGATCCGAGCCTCCACGGCCACGAAGCCGAGGCGGAAGGTCCGGTCGGAGGACCGGGTCTCGCCCCCCTCGTCGGTGACGTCGGCGTGGAGACGGAACCGATAGGTGACGCCCTCCTCGGCCTTCCGCTCGTCGGCCTCCGGGACGAAGGAGATCCGGAACTCGCCGTCGTCGTCCAGGCTCGTCTCCCCGGAAGCCACGATTCGGGGCGGTTCGGGGGGACGTCCCCACCAGAACCACCAGGGAGGCCTCACCGGCTCCCGGGTCACCTGCCACGAGACCTCGCCGGTGACCACCGGGAGGCCGAAGTAGTACCGGGCCTCGCCCCGGAGCTCCGCCGTCCGGTTCAAGCGCAGCGTCTCTTCGGGCTCCTCGATGGTGACTTCGAAGGTCGGGCGCTTGTACTCCTCGACCCGCAGGGACGCGCTGCCTCCCATGGTGGTCCGGAGGCTCCATTCGCCCAGGAGCCGGCCGGTGGGGATCTCCAGCTCGCCGGAGGCGGTCCCGAAGTCGTTGGTGGTGACGGTCCGGGAGGCGACCTCTTCGCCGTTGGCGTCCCGGAGCTCGACGGTGACGGAGTGGTCCGGGAGGGTCTCGTACCGGCTCTCCTCTCCGCCGCCGCGGTAGGCCACGATCTTCCAGTGGAGGGTCTGACCCGGCCGGTAGACGGCCCGGTCGGTGTAGACCAGGGCCGAGGTCGTCGTTCCGTCGCTCCGCCGCGCCTGGCGGTAGTGGTGCCGGGCCTGGAGGGCCGGGTGGCCGTCGTGCTCGGCGACGAGGAAGTGGGGACCGCCTCCGGAGGGCAGGATCAGGGTGACCCGCCCGCCGGCACCGGTGGTCGCCCGTCCCACCTCCCGGTGCCCGTCCTGCCAGTCGTACCGGAACAGGCGGAGTTCGGTGTCGGACAGAGGCTTCCCGGTCTCTCCGGAGCGGGCCGTCACCTCGATCTCCGGGCCGTCCTGTCGGGAGAGGAGGATGAGGTCGGTGAGGAACAGGTTCGTGGCCACCCGGCGGTTCCCGGTGTCTCGGAAGTCCTCCCGGGCCGAGGCGGCCACCAGATAGAGCCCGGGCTCCTTCATGGGGGGAGTCGAGTAGGACTGGTGCATCCGGTAGTCGGAGGTCTCCGGGAGATCCACGGACCAGCTCGCCACCGGCCGTCGACGGTTCAGGATCTCCTCCACCTCCCGGTGGCGAGGGAGGAGGTTGTAGTCCTCCGAGCTGCGGATCTGGTCCACCAGGTCGAGCCGGTAGGCCCGGAGGTGGAGACGGTTCAGATTCTTGTGCCGGATCCGGAGGGAGCGTTTCCCGAAGCCGTCGCTGGCCATGGCCTCGAGGTCGTAGGAGGGCGCCTCGATCGCCGCCGCCACGTGCTGCCCTCTCTTGCCTCCGACGGAGGCCGGATGGGCCCGGTGGGCCTCCAGCGCCAGCCGTCGGGCCTCGATCATGCGGTCCGGGGCTTCGGAGCTGTCCCGGACCATCTCGGCCAGGGTGACCGTGCCCATGGACCACCAGGGGAGCCGCCGGCCGAGCTCGTCGATACGGTCGTCCAGGGCGGCCCGCAATCGCTCCTGGTCCCTGGGGTCGTCCAGATGGCTCCGGAGATGCACGAGCCGGGTCCGGTACGCCTCGAAGGAGGCCTCCGGCCGGTCTCCCCGGCCGTGCCAGTCTTCGAGATCTCCCAGCACGGCGGCCATCTTCTCCAGGGGATGGACTTCGGGATCCCGGAGGTCGGCCGGTGGAGAGGGCGCTCCCGGCTCCAGGAGCTCGGCTGCCGAGAGGCGATAGACCCGGCTCGAGTGCTCCGGGGACCAGAAGGACGAGTCCCGGAGGAGATCGGCGAAGAGGTAGGTGACGGCGTCCCGGAGGGTGCCCCGGATCCGGGGAGGATAGTCGTTCTGCTCGATCTGCTCCGCCAGCTCCCCCAGGGGCGCGGCTCCCCAGCTCTCCCGGTCCTCCCAGGCATCGAGGTAGCGGCGCTGGGCGGCCCGGTAGATCTGACTCTCGGTCCAGAGCTTCAGGTCCAGCTCCTCGTCGTCGATCACCCGTTCCCGCTGCCGGATCTCCCAGCCGTAGGCCCGGAGGTACGTGACCAGGCTCTGGGCGGTGTAGAGGTCCAGGATCAGCCGGGAGTCCGCCTCCTCGGGCCAGGGAGCGGCGAGGATCGTCTCCACCGCCGTCTCGTACCCGTGGAGGGCCATCCGAAGCTGGGTCCGGAGGATCAGAGCCCGGGTCCAGTCGTCGGTCCGGCCCTCCTCCCGGGCCGCGGACAGGACCTCCTCGGTCTCCTCCAGGGCGGCCTGGAACTTCTGCTCGTCGGTCAACCGGTCGGTCTCCTCCCAGACTCCCGGCTCGGATCCGGGCGAAGTCCCGGTCGGGCTCGGGGGATCATCCGGGGCCGGGCTCGACGGGGAGCGCAGGTGGGGCCCGAGCCAGCCCCCGGCGGCTCCGAGGGTTGCGGCCGTCAGGACCGCCAGGACGGGAAGGACGAAGGAAAACCGCGGTCTTCTAGTCATCACGCCTCCATGAGGTCCGCTTCCCCGGGGGAGACCCGGCCCGCCCGTCTCGAGTTCCCGGCTCCTTCCGGACGAGGCTCTCGAGAGGAGGTCTTCTCCGGGGGAGACGGTGGACCGAGAGAGACCGGGGCGGTCCGGTTCGATCCGGGTGGTGTGGTGGGTCCCGTCGAATCGGCTCTCTCCCGGTCTGGAGCATTCCCGCGTCGTCCATGGATCAGGGAATCGGTACCCGCGGCCTCTCGGCTCCGGGTCTTGGCGCCTCGCCGTCTTCGGTCCGGTCGTTGCCGTCGTCGTTCGGCGGGATCTCCTGGTCTGCGATGAACCGCCGCAGGACACGATAGGCGGGTTTCTCCCGTCCGCTCACCCGAAGGATGCCGTAGTTGGGGACATTCGGATTCCGATCGTCCTGGAGCTCGTAGAAGAACACCTTCTCGAGCCACGGGGGTTTGAGCTCCGGAGAGGCCCACAGGTCCAGGAAGGTCCGGTAGTGGTCGGCCTGGCGACTCTCGTCGAGCCGGCTCGTCACCCAGCCGGTCTCGGTGAGCCAGACCGGCCGGTCCCAGGAGGCGTGGGCCAGGACCTCCCGGAGGGACGGAGGCTCCTCCTTCCAGGCGGCGGGCTCGTCGCCGCTCGGCGTCACACCCAGGAGCTTGCGCATCACGCCCCGGGGGTCCTCCAGGTCGTAGGCATGGTGGGTCAGGAAGTCCAGCTCGTGTCCCGCCTCCCGGAGGATGTCCAGGAGCCAGGCGTGCCATTCCCGCTCGCCGGAGACGAAGTGGCCCAGCCCCGGTCCCCCGATCCGGGCCTCGGGGTTGGCGGAGCGGATGGCGCGGGCCGCTGGCTCGAGGATGCCCTCGATGTATTGCAGGCGGCTTCCCGTCCAGAACCGGGGAAGGTTCGGTTCGTTCCAGACCTCCCAGTGGAGGATGTCGTCCCGGTACCGTCGGGCGGCCCGATAGCAGAAATCGGACCATCGGTGGACTCTCCGGGGCACGCCCGAGATCCGCGATCCGTCGGTGGCCCAAGCGGGGGTGTAGCCGATGAGGGCGAGGACTCGGAGGCCCCGGGCCCTGGCAGCGGTGACGATTTCGTCGTAGACGGTCCAGTCCACGAGTCCCGGCTTCGGCTCCACGACCGCCCAGACGAAATCGATCCGCACCCAGTCGATCCCCGCCGCCGCCGTGCTGTCGAAGAGGAGCCGGAGCCGCTCTTCCTCCGGCGCATGGACGTTGATTCCCCAGGGAGACTCGCTCCGGGCCAAGCTCGCGCGCGAAGGCGAGCTGCCG
>JAWVZJ010000125.1:0-7422 GCA_033722255.1 Thermoanaerobaculia bacterium
TCGTAGCCCCCGGTTTCGGAGTGCCGGCGATCGTGACGCCCGTGCGTCCAGATCACCCACCGGACCGGGACGTCCATCCGCCGCGGGAGAAGCGACGCCATCGAACCCGAGTCCGGAGAGATCACCACACGGCGAGGTGGAGTGATCTGACCGAGCGGCAGCCGGGGAGCTTCATCCCGATCCGGAGCCGCCGGTCGGGCTTCGATCATCCGGACCACCGGGTCCACCGGTCGGGCTCGGGCTCCGGCGACTAGCTGCTCCTCCGGAGCCGGTCGAGCTTCCCCGGGATCACCAGGATCGCCCGGAGGATGTCCACCTGCAGATAGAGGAGTAGGAACACGACCCAGGCCAGGAAGGGGAGGACCGCGACGCCGAAGACGCCGGTCGCCGTGGGGATCGCCGTCATCTGAGCCAGACACGGCTCCGCCGTCATGCTCTTCCAGAGCAGGATTGCCGAGGCGAAAAATCCCACCACGAGACCCGCCCCGAAGGCCAGCGGGACCAGCCGCAGCGGCAGCTTGAAGAGGAACATCAGGACCCCGATCGCCTCCTCCCCCGCGCTGGCCTCTCCCTCCACGTCGACGTGGATCGACTCGGGGCTCAGGGCCACACCCCCGGCGTAGAGGAGGACGACGGCCAGGGCCAGTCCGGCCAGGAGGGCGGTCGGGTCACCCGCGATCGCGCCGACGATTCCGCCGAGAACGGTCAGGACCGATCCGACGAAGGCGGCGAGACCGAAGCAGGTGAGGAACGAGGGAGACGAGAGGGCACTAGGAGATTCCCGGAGCAGAGACCGGCCGGCGTCCAGGAACATGGCACCGATGAAGTGGGCCAGGATCGTGACGATCGGCACGCCCAGAAGCCCTCCCACGATCAGCCCGGTGTTCTCTCCCCGAATCCCGACGATCAGGAATCCGAGGAGGAGGAAGAGAGCTGCGACCAGGAGGGCGATGCTCCCCACCGCCTTGGCCCACCGGTCGACGGTGTCGAGGAGATCCGCGGAGATCCAGTCCCGCAGCCGCACCAACAGAGATCGGACCATCCGGAGATGGGGCATGGTTTCCACCAGGTCCTCCGAGCTCCCCAGCCGGCGGATCCTCTCCCCGAAGCCGGGGCCCTTCGCAGGTCCCGGGGGCGGTGGAGGCAAGGGAGCACCGGCCGGGAACAGATCCTCCACCTCCCGGGCCGGCACCCATTCGGCCATCCCCGGTCTCGAGACCAGGTCATCGGCATCGAGCCCACCGCTCTCCGCCAGCTCCTGCAGCCGTTCGAAGGACACCGGTCCATGACGCTCGTCTTCCTTGTAGTAATACCACTGGTCTTCAGCCATGGCTCTCCTCCCGATCTCAGGGGCCGCCCCTCCGGAGAAGAGACACTGTGGCCCCCGGCTCCGGAAACGGTGCCCGATTGTCTGCACGAATGATCGCGTCAGGATACCACAGGCGGCAGAGGCGGCTCTCCGGTGCCGATCCTCCGAGCGGCGCGAAGAGGAGGGCGCGCAGACGTGCACAGGCGCGGGCCTGCGGCCAAAGATCACATAGCTCACATAGCCCGCGCCGTCCCCTGACGGTCCCGCTCTCGGACCCGCAGGGCAAACCCCAGATGATCGAACGGTCAATTGCCCATTTTCATCCTCGGGAATGCCCGAAGCAACGCTACGGGCATGCGGGGCTGCTACTAGCCCGACTCCCTCCCTTCCTTCACATCCACGGTGGAGTACGCCATCCCGTCCGGCTCCCGACCGGCCGTGATCGTGCCCAGCGTCTCCCAGCTCTCGAGGTCCAGAATCTGGATCCGATCGGCGTTGGCGTGGGCGATGAAGGCCCGGTCCCCGTCCGGAGCGATCTCGATTCCGATCGGCACCGAGCTGTCTCCGAAACGATCTCCGAAGAGCCGATCCTCCGGGTCCGCGGCCTCGATCCGGATCGGTACTCGTTTCGCGACCTCGCGTGTCGCGGTCTCGATCACGGTCAGGACACTCGATCGGGCGTTCGTCACCAGCACGCGCTCGCCGTCGGGCGTGACCTCGGCGCGAATGGGAAAGCCCTCGGACTCCAGGGTCTTCACCACTTCGAGCGTCTCCGGATCCACCAGGCTCACAGTGTCCGCTCCCCGGTTGGTGACCCAGATCTGGGAACCGTCCGGAGTGACGGTGATCCCCTCGGCACCCTCTCCGGTCTCCACCGACTCGAGTCTGGACCCCTTGTCGAGATCCAGGACGGTCATGGTTCCCGAACCGATGTTGGCCACGTAGGCCCGGGACCCGTGCAGGGCCACCATGTGAGAGACTTCCTGGCCGGTCTCCACCACCTTCTCCACCGCGCCGGACCGGATGTCGACCACGGCCACGGCCCGGGATCCCTCGACGGTGACCACCACTCGATCTCCGTCCTTCAGGAAGAGAATCCCGTGGGGACGCTCGTGCTCACCCAGATCCACGGTCCGGAGAACCTCGGCCCGGGACACGCTCACCACGGTCAGACTGTTGCCCGGAGCCTCCCCGCCGTAGTCGGCGACCACGGCGGTTTCTCCGTCGGGGGAGATCGCCACCTCGTGGGGGCCGGCCCCGGTGGGCACCGAGGCCACCACCTCCCCGGACTCCAAATCGACAAAGGAGAGGGTGGCCTCCCCTTTGTTCGCCACCAACAGCGTGTCGGCCGTAATCGGTCCCGAAGCAAGCAGGACACCGACGAAGAGAGCGGGAAGAGTGCATCGTGCCAGACCGTCGTGGGACATGGGCTCCTCCTGGAGGTCGAAGTGGACGTCACGGAGAATTGTATTCCCCACCCGCGGGTCTCGGTCAACGGCACGGTGGTTGCACTGCGTCCTGGTGCCCGAGAAGGACCCGTCCCGCAAAGCCTATGACGATCAACGAAACCTCGAGCTGAGCTCCCGCTCGAAGATGCCGAGATGGCCAGACGGAGCGTGATCTCGTCTCCGAGGGTCCGTTCCTGGACCTTCCGGCTCGCACCCCGGCACTGGATCGGGAGCCGAGGGAGCGTCGGACCTCCCGGATAGAATTCCCCTATCGTGCGGCAGAGGGGATTCGGGATCGGTCCGACCGGGGAGAGAACGCGTTCATGAGCTTCGAGATCGGCCTCCTCTTCGGCGTCCTCGCGGTGATGGTCGTGCTCTTCCTCACGGAGAAGCTCCCGGTGGACCTGACGGCCTTCGCAGGTCTCGTCTTCCTGGTCCTGGCCGGATTCGTTGCACCGGACGAGGCCTTCGACGGGTTCTCCTCCCCGGCCGTCATCACGATGCTCTCCATCTTCGTGATCAGCGGCGCATTGCTCTACACCGGAGTGGCCGACGCGGTGGCCAACCGGCTCCACGACCTGGTCGGATCTCGGGAGATCCCCCTGGTGGTCACCCTCTCGCTCCTGGCGGGGCTACTCTCGGCATTCATGAACAATATCGCCGCCACCGCGGTCCTGATGCCCGCCGTCACCAGCCTGGCGGCCCGGGCCCGCCTCTCGCCCTCCCGCCTCTTCATGCCCCTGGCTTTCGGAGCGATCCTCGGGGGCACCACCACGCTGGTGGGGACCCCTCCGAACATCCTGGCCGGAGACCTCCTGGCGGTAGAAGGGGTGGAGGGCTTCGGTCTCTTCTCCTTCACTCCCCTGGGCCTGATCCTCCTGGCCGTGGGAACCCTCTACATGATCACGGTCGGGCGTTGGCTCCTCCCGACCCGGGAAACCCGGGAAGAAAAGGTCCCGGGCCGCTCAGAGCTGGCCGCTCTCTACCAGGTCCAGGACAAACTGTTCACCCTGGAGATTCCCGAGGGTTCGGCGCTGGTGGGACAGCAGGTGGCGGAGACCGGCCTCGCCATGGCCCTCGGGGTCAAGGTGGTGGCTCTGGAACGGGGTACGGGTCCCCGGTCGGTCCCCCGGGCCGAGACCGTCCTCCGCGCCGGAGATCGTCTCCTCCTCCAGGGTCGCAGAGAGTCCGTAGAGGCCCTGTCCACCATCGAGGGACTCGAGGCGACCCGGGCCCGGGTCGAGGAGCTCCCCCGCCCGAAGGCCGGGTTCGGCGGAGCCAGACTCCGGGTCCCGGAAGGATCCTCTTTTTCTGGCAAGACCTTCCGGCAGCTCGGCTTTCGAGATCGATTCGGCCTCGTGGTGTTGGCGATCCGACGGGAGGAGCACCTCGTCCGGGAAAACCTCGGGGACCAGACCCTGGTCTCCGGCGACGAAATCTTCGCCCTGGGGTCCGACGATCGGATCGGTGCTCTCCGGAACGAGGAAGAGCTCGAGGTGGTGGCCACCGGGTTCGAGTCCCTCCGGGAGCTCGCCGACCAGCTCTTCCTGGTCCGAGTTCCCGAGGATTCACCGCTGACCGGGCGAACCCTGACCGAAGGGCGGGTGGGAGAACGACTCGGTCTCCCGGTGGCAGCCGTCCTCCGGGAGAACCGTCTGATCCTGGGCACTCCGTCCCGGGAGACGGCCCTCCGGCCAGGCGACCGGCTCCTGGTGGTAGGTCCTCCGGTCCGTCTCGATGCCCTGCAGGATCTCGGAGAGGTGAAGGTCACCGCGGCGGCGCCCGGAGACCTGGAGGGTCGAGACATGGCCCTGGTGGAAGCCTCCGTGGCTCCCCGGTCCCACTGCGTCGGCAAGACGCTGCGACAGCTCGACTTCCGGGATCGATACGGCATGGTGGTCCTCTCCATCTGGCGCCAGGGAGAGCCGATCCAGGGGAACCTGGCCGACATCCCCCTCCGTCTCGGCGACGCGCTCCTGCTCCAGGGACGCCCTCGCCGGATCGAGCAACTCACCAAGGACCCGGACTTCGTGGTGTTGACGCCCCTCTCCCGCCCACCGCTCCGCCTGGGCCGGGCGGGTTTCGCCCTGACCGGGCTGCTGTTGATGGTGGCCCTCGTCGTCTCCGGTCTCCAGCCGATCCACGTGGCCTCCTTCACCGGGGCGACCTTCGTCCTCCTGTCGGGAGCGCTGAAGATGACCGAGGCCTACCGGGTCATCGAGTGGCGGGCCCTGTTCCTCGTGGCCGCGGTCCTCCCCGTCGGCTCGGCCATGCAGACCACCGGGGCCGCGGATCTCCTGGCCACCGGAGTCATCGATCTGGCCCGTCCCTACGGCGCCTACGGGCTCCTGGCGGCCCTGGTGGTCCTGGCCAGCCTTCTCTCCCAGGGTCTGGACGGGGCCCCGGCCGTAGTACTCCTGACGCCGGTGGTTCTGCAGACGGCGGAGCGGCTGGCCCTGAGTCCGTATCCACTCATGATGGGGGTGGCCCTGGCCGCTTCGGCCGCGTTCATGACCCCCTTCAGCCACAAGGCGAATCTCCTGGTGATGGGAGCCGGCGGGTATCGCTCCTACGATTACCTGAAAGTCGGGTCTCCCCTCACCGTGGTGGTCCTGGCTCTGATCGTGGTGCTCGTACCCCTCTTCTTCCCCTTCTCGATCTCCTGACGTGGCAACTCTTCGGCATAGCAGTTGCGAATGATGAAGATCCAAGAGGAGACCGAGATTCCCGAATCCCCGACCTCCGACGCCGCCCCCGTCGACGAGAGCTCCCTGAACATCCTGATCGTCGAGGACGATCCAACCTGGATCGAGGTACTGACGGAGCTGCTGGAGGAGCAGAGACAATCCGACGGAGCGATCTCCCGGGTCTCACGTCTGTCCGAGGCGCGAGCTAGGCTCGCCGATCGATCGCCGGACGTGATCCTGCTGGATCTGAACCTCGCCGACTCAAAGGGGCTGGAGACCGTTTGAAGCCTCCGGGAAGCCACCCGGACGGCAGCGATCGTGGTCCTGACCGGGTTGGTCCAGCGCAGAGATCTTCAGCGGACGCCCACGAAGCTCGTCACCAGATCCACGAACCGGTGCCGCTCCTCGATCGGAGCGAAATGACCGCTGTCTCCGAAGACCACGAAGCGGGCTCGGGGCAGGCCGCTGGCCAACTCCTCGGCTCGTTCCGGGGGAAGGGCGTCGTGCCGCCCCGCGATCACAAGAGCTGGAACCGGGATCTCGCCCAGGAGCGGTCGCTGATCCAGGGCCGGGACCTCCTGCTGGGCGTACCGGGCGTGACGCCAGCTCATCTCGGCCTTTGCGAAGGCCTCCTGCATGGCCTCCAGGATCCGCTCCGGATGGGCCAGGGTCTCGGGAAACCACTCCTCCACATAGAGCTCCCGCATGGCGGCGTCCTGCTCGGCGGGGGTCAGGTCGCCGCTCTCCAACTGCGCTTGCACCTCGCCGAAGCGCTGGAAAAGCTTAGGGTACCGGGCGGCCATCGCCTCCATGTCCGCCGGGGCGAACCGGGGGACTCCGTGGACGAAGATGGCCGAAGCCAGAGTCTCCGACCGCTCGTGTGCCAGATACACCAGGTTGGTGGCTCCGTTCGACCAGCCCAGCGCGTGGACCATCTCCAGACCCAGGTGCTCCCGGAGCCGATGGAAATCCTCCCGGACCGCGGCCATGGACAGATCTTCGTCGACGGAGGCCGGACCGGAGGATCCCATTCCCCGGGGGTCGAAGTAGACCACCGTCAGATGCTTCTCGAGCGGTTCCAGGAGGCCCCGGAGGCCCTCGAGGGAGAGGCCCCAGGAGTTGGGAACCACCATCAGGGGTGGTCCCTGCCCGTGGACGGCGTAGTGGATCTGTCGGCCGGAGATCTCCTCGGTGAAGGATCCGGTCTCCAGACCGGCCTCCTCCAGGGGACGGGCCGTCACCCGGGGGACCGAGGCGACGCACTCGATCTCCACCCGGGCCCCGAGGGCGAGCCCATCGGCTCCCAGGGCGCTCCGGGCGGGGCGGGGGGGAGGAAAGAACTCCACGTAAATCCGGTTCATGGCCTCCCACTCCGAGATATCGGCCAGCATCACCGTGCACTTGACCACGTCGTCCAGAGAGGCACCGTGGTCCTTCAGCACGTCGCGGATGTTCTCCAGGGCCTGCCGGGTCTCGCCCTGAATCCCGCCTTCGACCAGACGAAACTCCCCCGGCATGTTCCCCACCTGGCCCGAGACGAAGAGAAGATCTCCGGCCCAGCGGGCGGAGGAGAAGGGCAGGTCCAGCCCGTCCTGGGAAGCCCGGACGGGGCCGAGGAGCAGAGATAGGGAGACCACGACGGTACCGAGCCCTCGTTTCATGGGATTATCCTCCTGGTTCGAGATCGGTATCCGGGAGGATACCGCGTGGGTGACCGAAACGAGCCCATCGGTATGGTCGACGAGGAGACCGGGGACCGGCCAAAACCCTCTGTCCGGTCCCGTTGTGCGCACGGATCGCCGCCGCTAGAGCCGGCGAGCCGTATCCTCCCCTTATCTTCCGGGCTCCCCATCGTCGTCGACGACCTGGAAGTCGACGTCCACGACTCCGGGCTCGGACTCTTCGGCATCCTCCCGCCTCGTGGTCGACACTCCGCGGACCTCGATCCGCCGTCGGAGGTGCCCCTCGATCCGTTGCA
>JAWVZJ010000126.1:0-7406 GCA_033722255.1 Thermoanaerobaculia bacterium
GAAGTCGTCGTCGGCGAGTCGGAACTCGAAATCGAAGACGGAGCCCGGCTCCTGTGGGGACTCGGTGATGATGAACATTCCACCGGGGGAGATGTTGGCCGAGTACTCGGTGATGAAGCCCCGGAACTCCTTGAACTTCAGTGAGATCTTCCGTTCCAGGGGAACGCGATCCCGCCCCCTCTGGGAGTCTTCGCTCCGATCGTCGCTCTGGGAGTCGTTGGCCGGCATGGTGGGACGATGCCATTATACTCGCCCCTGTCCTCGGAGCCGGGGCCTGCGGAAAGGCCGCCGGGAAGGGATCGTCATGGGAAACGACTCGCTGTACAAGGTGATCTTCCTCAACCAGGGTGAGGTGTGGGAGGTGTACGCCCGGCAGGTCGGCCAGGGCGTCCTCTTCGGGTTCGTGGAGGTTGAGGAGCTCTGTTTCGGGGAGAGGTCCAGGGTGGTGATCGATCCTTCGGAAGAGAAGATCAAGTCGGAGCTCGAGGGGGTCCGCCGGACCCACATCCCGCTGCACTCGGTGATCCGCATCGACGAGGTGGACCGGGAAGGGTCCGCCCGGATCCGGGAGGGATCTTCCGAGGGGAGCAAGGTGGCGCCCTTTCCGGTTCCCATGGGGCCACGTCCGGACGAAGGGTGACTCCGGCTCGATCGTGGATCCGACATTCGATCCTCCCGGCTGGAGGGGCTCGCCGGAAGCAGGGCGGGGTCCCCCGGCCCAGGAGCGGGGGCTCCGTATGACGCGAGGTATCGGTCTGACAGGGGCCGCTGTCGGACTCCTGCTGTCCGTGGTGGTTATCGGTCTGGGCGGATGTCGTCCCGGCCCGGAGATCGAGCCCCGCCTTCCCGACGTCCGCCTCGTGGTGCTGATCGTGGCGGATCAGCTCTCGGCGAGCGCCTTCGAACGATTCCGGCCGGCCTTCGAGGGCGGCCTGGCTCGGCTCGAGGCGGAGGGTGTCCGATTCACGGAGGCCCACCACGAGCACGCCCCGGCCGAGACCGCTCCCGGCCACGCCTCCCTGGCCACCGGGACCCATCCTCGGACCAGTGGAATCGTGGGGAACCGGCTCTTCGACCCCGACCGGGAGGAGTGGTTCTATTCGGTGGAGGACGAGCGCCACGGCTCCTCCCCTCGGCGGTTGCTGGTTCCGGCCCTCGGGGACTGGATCCGGGGGGCTGCGCCGGAGGCGCGGGTCTACGCTGTGGCCGGGAAGGACCGGTCGGCGATCTTCCTCGGGGGACACGGGGCGGAGGGAGCGTACTGGTACGACCGGGAGTCCGGTGAGTTCACCAGCAGTGACTACTACCCCCAGGACTCTCCCGAGTGGCTCCGGGAGAGGAGATCGGCCTTGCCGGCGGACGAGTACTTCGGCCGCCTCTGGGAGCCGCTGACGGGGTTCGAGGGTCGATTCGGGGAAGTGGGCATCGTCGAGCTCGACGAGGGGGTCTTCCCCCGGGAGTTTCCCCACCCCATCGGGGAACCGACGGTGGAGCCCGAGGAGAGCTTTTACGGCCTCCTCTACGGGACGCCCTTCCTGGACGAGATGATCCTGGACCTGGCGAAGCGGATCGTCGTCTCTCGGGACCTGGGCCGAGAGGGGCAGATGGACTTCCTGGGGATCTCCTTCTCGGCCCTGGACCTGGTGGGACATGCGTACGGCCCCCACAGCCCCGAGTTCCTGGACACCATTCGTCGCCTGGACCGCTCGTTGGGACGACTAATGAGCTTTCTGGAGGAGGAGGTCGGCGCCGAGCACCTGCTCCTGGCCTTGAGCTCGGATCACGGCGTGATGCCTCTCCCCGAGGTCCTTCGAAGCCAGGGTGTTCCGGCCAGCCGGGAGGGTCCCGAGGAGGTGGTCTGCGTCCAGTCGACGGCCCGGCAGTGGTCCCGGCGGACCGGAGAGGGCTTCGGGGACGCCGCCGGGTTCCAGGCCGACCTCGAGAACTGTCCCCACCTGCGGAAGGTCTGGACGACGGAGGAGCTCCATCCCTACGATCCCGTGCGTGCCGCCCGGGACCGGGATTACCGCCGGTTCGCCAACTCCTTCCATCCGGAGCGGAGTCCGGACCTGATCCTCCAGTGGGAAGAACATCACCTACTGCGTAGGGGACGGGGGACCTCTCACTACGGTCCTTACGAGGAGGATAACCACGTGCCCTTGATCCTCTGGTCCCCGGCGCTCCGGTCGGCCACGGTGTCCGAGCGGGTGGCCACGGTGGATCTCGCCCCGACCCTCGCCGGTCTCCTGGGGATTCCGATCCCGGAGACGGTGGACGGCGCGGATCGGAGCGGAGGGCTGAAGCTCGCGGACAGAACGGGCAAGGGAAGTGGGAGGTGAGGGAAATGGGAGAATGGTCGTCGACATGACCGGATCGACGCGCGGCGCCGTCCTGGGCCTGCTCCTCGTGGTCGCCGCCCTGGCGGTGCCCGTTTCCCTGGATGGGCAGGAGGAGTCCACGAGCTCCCGGAAGCCCTCGAAGGAGAAGGAGGACCCGGAGGCGGCCACCCCGGCGGAGATCCGGAAGGTCCTGGACGCCTGGGACGAGGCCCTGGAGCGGGGGGACGTGGATGGCCTGTCCGATCTCTTGCACGAGGAGATCGTGTTGTTGCCCCAGGGTCGAGGAGCTCTGGAGGCCCGGGAAGAGGTTCTGGAGAGCTATCGAGCGCTCTTCGCCCAGTACACGGTGACGAGACGCTCCGAGATCGACGAGATCCGCGTCGCCGGCGACTGGGCTTTCGTCCGGGGAGTCGAGAGCTTCGTCCTGGAAGCCTCCGGTGGCGGGGAACGCCTCCGGACGGAGGAGCGGCGAATGCTCTCGATCCTCCGGCGGGGAGAGGATGGCCGGTGGCGCTTCGCCCAGGCGATGACGAATCGCGGGCCGGAGAAGGCCGGGGGGGGACCGAAGAGTCGGCTTCCGCGCTGAGCGAAGCGGCGTCGTTCGAAGGAGCCTGGATCTCGCCGACGCGGATGCGGTCCGGCCTCCGGCGACGACCACCGACCACGGTCCTGGGCACCGCGACTCTGTCCGTGCGTTATCCTTTCGCCTCCATCAGTCCTCGAACCCCCCGATTCCGAGGAGACCCCATGCTGCGAACGCGATTCGCCCCTCCCTCGATCCTCTGGCTTCTCGTCCTGGTCCCCGGACTCCTGCCAGCGGCTGACGGGAGGCCCCTCTCCCTATCCGACGTGGCCATGACCCGGGAGGTGGAGGAGGTGGCCATCGCCCCCTCCGGCGACCGGATCGCCTACGTCCTCGGAGTCCCCAGGAACCCCCTGGAGGAGGAGAACGGGCCCGCTCGGAAGCACCTCTACGTCCTGAACGGGGAGGGGGAGCCCACGGCCTTCGTGACCGGCGACGTCCGGGTCTCCCAGATCTCCTGGCGGCCGGGCCACGCCGAGATCGCGTTCCTGGCCAAGCGGGGGGACGACGAGGAGGCGGCCCTCTGGGGAATCCCCACCGACGGCGGAGAGGCCCGGAAGCGGGTGACCTTCGAGACCGGGGTGAAGGAGTACAGCTTCTCCCCGGACGGGGACCGGGTGGCCTTCGTGGCCGAGGAACCGGCCCCGGAAGAGGAACGGGATCCGGAGGCCGATCCGGAGGAGGCGGAGACCTGGGAGGAGAAGGGCTTCGACGCCGAGGTCTTTCAGGAGGAGGAGCGTCACGATCGGGTCTACGTCCGGGACCTGACGGAGAACGGGGAGGAATCCACGGAGGAATCTCCCGGGGAACCGCGGATGCTGGAGCTCGAGGGCACGGCCTCGGAGATCCACTGGGGCCCGACGGGGGACCGGATCGCCCTGGCCCTGGCCCCGACACCCTTCATCGACGACCACTACATGCAGCGAAGGGTCAGAGTGGTCGATGTGGAGACTTCCGAAATCCTGACTCGGGTGGACAACCCCGGCAAGCTGGGAGAGATCGCCTGGAGCCCGGACGGGGAGCACCTGGCGATCCTCTCCGCCGCCGACTTCCACGATCCCCGGGAGGGTCGCCTGACGGTGGTCTCGGCGTCGGAGGGAGGCGATCTCGAGAACCTGCTGCCGGATTACGAGGGACATGTCCGGGAGCTGGCCTGGATCGACGAGTCCACCCTCCTCTACCTCGGAGACCGGGGCGTGTGGACCGAGATCGGGACCGTGGACCTCGGCGGGAACCAGCGGATCCTGGTACCTGGCGAGGATCATCCCGTCTGGGACGATCTCGCTCTCTCCGACGGCGGCTCCGTGGCGGCCTTCACCGGAGAGACTCCGACCCACCCCGGAGAGGTCTTCCGTTTCTCCCCGGGCGGGAAGAAGGCCCCCCGGCGCCTGACCGACAACAACCCCTGGCTCGCGGACCGGGAGCTGGCCCGCCAGGAGGTCGTGCGGTTCCGGGATCGGGCCGACGAGCTCACGATCGAGGGGTTGCTGATCCATCCCCTGGAGGAGCGGGAGGAGCGGGTTCCTTTGGTCCTGATGGTCCACGGAGGCCCCGAGTCCCACTATCGTCAAGGATGGATCACCAGCTACTCCCGACCCGGCCAGGCGATGGCGGGGCGGGGGTTCGCTTCCTTCTACATCAACTACCGGGGCAGCACGGGCCGGGGGATCGCCTTCTCGAAGCTGGATCAGGGAGATGCCGGGGGCCGGGAGTTCGACGACTTGGTGGACGGGATCGATCACCTGGTGGAGCGGGGGCTGGCCGACGGGGACCGGGTCGGAATCACCGGTGGGTCGTACGGCGGCTTCGCCAGCGCCTGGGGCGCCACCTACTACAGCGATCGCTACGCGGCCTCGGTCATGTTCGTGGGGATCAGCGATCAGATCTCGAAATCTGGGACCACCGAGATCCCCGACGAGATGGCCGCCGTGCACTGGCTCACCCGGCCCTGGGAGGACTGGAAGCTCTTCCTGGAGCGGAGCCCGATCTACTACGTGGAGAGGGCTCGGACCCCGATCCTCATCGCCCACGGCACCGAGGACCCCCGAGTCCATCCCGAGCAGTCCCTGGAAATGTACCGCTACCTGAAGGCCTACGGAGAGACCCCGGTCCGGCTGGTCTGGTACCCGGAAGAGAAGCACGGCAACCGGGAGGCTGCCGCCCGGTTCGATTACAGCGTCCGCCTCGTCCGCTGGATGGAGCACTATCTGAAGGGTGGCGACGAAGAGCCACCCGCCTACTCGATCCCGTACCGACGGGCCTGGGAAGAGGGCGTGTTGACGACGGACGGGGAGTCGGAGTGAGGGGCGGCACCCTGGCGGCCGTTCCGATCTTCCCACTCCTCCCGGTCTCCGGAGGAGCCGGAGTATGAGCCGTTCCGAGCCTCTTTCCCGGAATCCCTCGTCTGACTCCTCGACCGAGACCGAGCTGCCCCCGGCCGGGAGAAGACCCACGAACCGTGGGAGGTCGGGACCGGTCCACGGATCGGTTTTCGGCCCCCTCCGGCGGGGTGTCTCCAACCCGGGGAGGCCACCCCTGATGAGGTCGCTCGACATCGGCTGTTTCCGGACCGCCGGCCTCGCGGCCGCGGTCCTGCTCATGATCCTCTGCCCCGGGGCCCCCGGTCTCGCCCAGGAGGGAGAGGCTCTTCGGCACTTCTATCCCGAGCGCCGGGAATCCCAGGCCCGACTGGAGGCGGCGCTGGCCTCGGTTCCCGGCGCCCAGTCGGCCCGGGACCACCACGACCTGCTGTCGAGTCGGCCTCACGTGGCGGGCACACCGGGGGACCAGGCCACGATCCGAGCCCTGGTAGAGGCCTACCGTCGGATCGGCCTCGAGGTGGAGACCCAGGATCTCAGGCTCTATCTTCCCCGGCCGGTCCGGGGGGAGGTGGAGATCGTGGCGCCGGAACCGATGGTTCTGACCACCCGAGAGGAGCCCCTCCCCGAAGATCCCTTCACCGACCATCCGGACCTGGAGCCGGGATGGCTCGGGTACAGCGGCAACGGCGAGGTCATGACGGGAGTCGTCTACGGGAACTACGGGCGGGAGGAGGACTTCCGTCGGCTGGAGGAGCTGGGCGTCGGGGTGGAGGGGAAGATCGTCCTCATGCGCTACGGAAAGCTGTTCCGGGGCTTCAAGGTGGCCAACGCCGAGGCCGCCGGAGCCGCCGCCGCGATCCTGTACTCCGATCCCGAGGATCAGGGCTGGGGACGGGGCATTCCCTATCCCGAAGGAGGTTGGTACAACGGGCAGTCGATCCAGAGAGGGTCGGTGGCCACTTTGCCCTATCCGGGAGATCCCCTGACCCCCGGTGAGCCGGCGACGTCGGAGGCGGCCAGACGCTCCCCGGATCGGGTCCCGTTGCCGGAAATTCCCGCCCAGCCCCTGGGATGGGACGCGGCCCGGGAGATCCTGTCTCGAATGGAGGGGCCGTCGGTTCCCGACGAGTGGCAGGGAGGACTTCCCTTCCGCTACCGGCTCGAGGGAGGAGCCGGTCTCTCCGTCCGTGTCGCGGTGGAGCAGGAGCTCGAGTTGCGGCGGACGGCAAACGTGATCGCCCGTCTTCCCGGGGCCGAGAGCCCCCAGGAGACGGTGATCGTCGGCTGCCACCACGACGCCTGGTCCTTCGGCGCCTCGGACCCCAACTCCGGGAGCGTGGTCCTTTTCGAGGTGGCTCGGGGATTCGCCGAGGCGGCCCGCCGGGGAGTCCGCCCGAAGCGGACTCTGGTTTTCGCCCACTGGGCGGCGGAGGAGCTCGGCCTCCAGGGATCCACTGAATGGGTCGAGGCCCACGAGACCGAGCTCCGAAACGATGCCGTCGCGTACCTGAACCTCGACATGGCGGGCATGGGAACCCGGTTCGGAGCTGCGGCTTCGCCGTCTCTGGCCCCCCTGATCCGGGAGGTGGCGGGGGAGTTCTACCCCGAGCGGAAGGATCTGGAGGAGGCGGTCCGGGGAACCCTGGGAGGCGGCTCGGACCACGTCCCCTTCAGCTCCCGGGTCGGCGTCCCCGTGGCAAGCACCGGGGTCTGGGGATCCGACGGCTCCGCCTACCACACCAACTACGACACCCTGGTCTGGTACCGCCAAGTCGTCGGGAGCGACTACCGGGGTCCCCTTCAGTTGGCTCGGCTGGTGGGTCGAGTCGCGGCGAGGCTCGCCAACGCGGACGTCCTGCCCCTCCAGCCCCTGGCCTACGGAGAGGCGGTGGGGGAGGCTCTGGCGGATCTGAGATCCCGGGCCGAGGAGAAGGGCATGGAGTTCCCAGAGGACTCCCTCCGGTCCGCCATGGAGCTCTTCCGATCCGAGGCGGTACCCACCATGGACGCCCTCTGGGAGGTGATCGCGGAGAGCGGCTTCACGCGGGAGGGGCTGGTGGGACTGAACTGGGAGCTCCGGCAGATGGAGCGGCTCTGGCTCGACGACGAAGGACTCCCGGAGCGTCCCTGGTACCGGAACCTCCTGGCGTCGCCGGATCCCTC
>JAWVZJ010000127.1:0-7235 GCA_033722255.1 Thermoanaerobaculia bacterium
CCTCGGTCGTCGAGGAAGCAGCCCTCCTCCACCGGTCGGCTCGGGGAGAAATACCGGACGCGTCCGGGCGGCCGGAACGCATCGAGGAACGCGGAGTCGGCCGGGAGGACCCCGATATCGTCCGGACCCTGGTTTTCGAAGATCCGTTCCTTGGCCCTCCGGTACTCCCGGAGGTTCGAATAGCGGTCGAGATGGTCCGGGGAGAGGTTCAGGAGGGCCGCCGCCACGGGTCGGAAGTCGCGGATCGACTCGAGCTGGAAGCTGGAGAGCTCGACCACGAAGACCGCCCCGGGGCTCTCGGTCACGGCCGCGCACAGGGGACGGCCGATGTTGCCGCAGACCTCCACCGGCCGTCCTCCGGCCTCGAGCATGGCCCCGGCCAGGGCCACGGTGGTGCTCTTCCCGTTGCTGCCGGTGACGGCGAGGACGGGACCTCGGGTCAGGGGAAAAGCGAGCTCCACCTCTCCCAGGACCGGGAGGCCCTTTTCCCGGGCGGAGATCACCAGGGGCCGCTGTGGGGGAACGCCGGGGGAGAGGACCACGGCGTCGACGTTCGCCGGGCACTCTTCCGGATCCGATCCCAGACGGAGCTCGAGGCCCGGGGCCCGGGACAGCTCTCCGAGCTCCTCGGGCCCCGGATCCCTGGCGTCCACGGCCAGGACCTCCACTCCCCGGTCCAGGAGCAGTCGGGTCGCGGCCCGGCCCGAGACCCCGATCCCGTAGACCAGGGCCCGGTTCCAGCGCGAGATGGGGCCGTCCTCCGTCATCGGAGCTTCAGGGTGGAGAGACTCAGGAGGGCGAAAAGGATGGACAGGATCCAGAACCGGACGATGACCTTCGACTCGGGCCAGCCGGAGAGCTCGAAGTGATGGTGGAGGGGGGCCATCCGGAACACGCGCTTCCCCCGGAGCTTGAAGGAACCCACCTGCAGGATTACGGAGAGGGCTTCCAGGACGAAGAGACCTCCGACCAGCACCAGGAGGAGCTCCTGGCGAGAGAGGACGGCGACGGTGGCGATGGCCCCTCCGATGGACAACGATCCTACGTCCCCCATGAAGACCTGGGCCGGATGACAGTTGTACCAGAGGAACCCGAGGCTGGCTCCGATCAGGGCGCCGCAGAAGATCGTCACCTCTCCCACCCCGGGTACCGGCACCACCTGGAGGTAGTCGGCGGCGATGGCGTGTCCGGCCACGTAGGTGAAGACCGCGTAGGTGGCCGCGGCCACCAGGGTCGCCCCGATGGCCAGCCCGTCGAGCCCGTCGGTGAGGTTGACGGCGTTGGAGGAGCCGATCAGGACCACCATCACGAAGGGGATGTAGAGCCAGCCCAGGGGAATGAGGAGCTGCTTGAAGAAGGGGAAGTTGGCCAGCGTCTCGAAGGGCGGGGTCACCTCCACCGTCATCAACACCCAGGCCGCCGCCCCGGCCACCAGGCACTGGAGCAGGAGCTTGGCCCCGGGAGTGAGGCCGAGGTTCTTTCCTCGGCGGATCTTCAGGTAATCGTCGGCGAATCCGACGGCTCCGAAGGCCAGAGTCACGGTGAGGGCGAGCCAGACGTAGAGGTTGTCCAAGCGGGCCCAGAGGATGGTGGCCAAGACCACGGCGAGGAGAATGAGCAGCCCTCCCATGGTCGGGGTCCCCGCCTTCTCCCGATGCCGCTTCGGACCCTCTTCCCGGATGCTCTGGCCCACCGCCAGACGTCGGAGCATGCGGATGAACGCCGGACCGAGCATGAGGGACAGGATCAGGGCGGTGACCACGGCTCCAGCCGACCGGAAGGTGATGTACTGAAAGACGTTGAAGCCGGAAATCGTGTCCCGGAGGGGGAAGAGGAGGTGGTAGAGCATCACTCCGCTTCCCGGGTCCGGGTGAGGATCGAATCGACCACCGCTTCCAGCCCCACGCCCCGGGATCCCTTGACGAGGATCGCGTCGCCGGGGGCGATCCGGGCGGAGACCCAGGCCGCGGCCTCCCGGGCGTCGGCGGCCCAGCGGGCGTCGGCGCCGGCCTCCTTCGCCGCCTCCACCAGATAGCGGGCCAGCTCCCCGACCCCCACCACGGGGGAGAATCCCCGGGAGGCGGCGGCGACGCCTGCCTCCCGGTGGAACCGGGGTCCGTCGGCTCCGAGCTCCAGCATTTCCCCGAGGACGGCCAGGTGGCGCTCTCCGGGGAGGAGCCGGGCGCTGTCCAGGGCTCTCTCCAGGGCGACGGGGTTCGAGTTGTAGCTGTCGTCCACGACGTGGATTCCCCCGGGAAGGGAGTGGACCTCGCCCCGACCGGAGCAGGTGACCAGGTCCAGGGCGCCGACCGCCAGCTCGTCCCGGGGGACGCCGAGGTGGTGAGCACAGGCCGCCGCGGCCAGGAAGTTCTCGGCGTTGTAGAGGCCGTGGAGAGGGAGCTCGATCTCGATTTCGCCGTCGGGGGTCCGGAGCCGGAACCAGGACCCGCCCCCGTCCCGGGCCTCCACCTCCCGGGCCTCGTAATCCGTGTCCTGGGTGTCCATTCCGAAGGAGATGGTCGTGCCGGAGTGATCCCCGGCGATCTCCCGGACCCGGGGATCACCGAAGTTCGCGACGAGGGTTCCCTGCTGGGAGAGGCCTTCCAGAATCTCCGCCTTCGCCTCCGCCACCGCTTCCAGAGTTGCCAGGCTCTCCAGGTGGACAGGGCGGACATTGAGAAGGAGGGCCAGATCTGGCCTCCCCAGGCGGCTGAGTGCTCCGAGCTCCCCGGCGGTCGACATCCCCATCTCCGCCACCATCCACTGGGTGTCCTCCGGAATGCCCATCAGAGCCAGGGGAAAGCCGTACAGAGTGTTCAGGTTGCCGGGACTCTTGGCCACCCGAAAGCGTCGGGAGAGGAGGCGAGCCAGGATCTCCTTCGTCGTGGTCTTGCCCACGGAGCCGGTGAGGGCCAGAAGGTGCTCCGGGATCTCCTCCCGGAGACCCCGGGCCAGGGCCCGAAGTCCTTCGCTCGTGTCCTCCACCCGGACCAGGGGTGCGTCTCCGGGCGCGTCGACCTCCCGGTGGATCACCGCCGCCGCGGCCCCGCCGTCCAGGGCGTCGCCCACGAAGCGGTGCCCGTCGGTGGTCTCTCCGGGGATGGCGAAGAAGAGCTCCCCTCCCTCGACGAGTCGGGAGTCCAGGGCGCCGCCGGTCCAGAGGGTCGATGCATCACCCCGGACCACCCGGCCGTCCATCCAGCGGGCCGCGTCAGTCGTCGTCCGCGTGGCCATACTGATCCTCGACGGCCCGGGCGATCTCCTCCCGGTCCGAAAACGGATAGATCTCGTCCTGAATCTCCTGACCGGTCTCGTTGCCCTTGCCCGCCACCACCAGGGTCCAGTCTCCGTCGGCGATGCTGACCGCCCGGCGGATGGCGTCCCGGCGATCGGGCAGGATTCGATACCGCTCGTTGCCACTGGCCTTGATCCCCTCTTCCACGGCGGCGATGATGGCCAGGGGATCCTCGCTCCGCGGGTTGTCGGAGGTGACGATCACCAGATCCGCGAGCTCGCCGGCCGTCCGCCCCATGTGGACTCGCTTCCCCGCGTCCCGGTCTCCGCCACAGCCGAAGACCAGGAGGATCCTCTTTCCGGTGAGCCGCCGTACGGTCGTCAGGAGGTGGTTCAGAGCGTCTTCGGTGTGGGCGTAGTCCACGAACGCCGGGAAGGGCTGACCGGCGTCGACCGGCTCCATCCGGCCGGGGACGACTCCGGCCCGGGAGATCCCCTCCCGGATCGCTGGCAGGGGCAGCTCCATGGCCTCCCCCACGGCGACGGCGTTCACGAGATTGGTCAGGTTGTAGCTCCCCCGGAGAGCGGACTCGACCTCGAGCTCCCCCCGGGGGGTCTCGATCCGGGCCCGGATCCCCCCCAGCCCGAGACGGGCTCCGAGGACCTCCACCTCGCCGCCGGAGCCGAAGGTGACCACCCGTTCCAGCCCCTCGGCCAGCCTCCGCCCGTAGGGATCGTCCACGTTGACCACTCCCACTCCGTCGTCGGCCAGCTGGTCGAAGAGACTCCGTTTGGCCGCGAAGTAGTCCTCCATGTCCCGATGGAAGTCCAGGTGTTCCTGGCTCAGATTGGTGAACACCGCGATGTCGAACGTGAGTCCCTGGACCCGACCCATCCGGAGGGCATGGGACGAAACTTCGAGAGTGACGGCCTCCGCTCCCCGGTCCCGGATCCGGCGGAACAGGCGGTGGAGATCCGAGATCTCCGGGGTCGTTCGCTCCGCCGGGAGATCGAGGTCCCGAAAGCTGTAGGACATGTTCCCCAGACGGCCACAGGGGATCTCCGCCGCCTCCAGGACGGCTTGGATGAGCCACACCATGGTCGATTTGCCGTTGGTGCCCGTCACGCCGATCAGGAAGAGCTCCTCGGCGGGTCGACCGTAGACCCGCTCGGCCAGGGGTGCCAGGAGGGACCGTGGGTTGTCGGCTCGAATCCAGGGAACGGTACAGTGAGCCGGGGGATCCCCGGCCCCGAGGATGGCGACCGCTCCGGCCTCTGCTGCCTCGGACAAGAACTCCCGGCCGTCGAACCGATCCCCATGGATCGCCACGAAGAGGTCTCCCCGCTCGACCCGTCGGGAGTGGTGCTGAACACCGGTGATCTCCATCTCTCGGACCCGGGACGGGACGACGACGGAGAGGCCCTCGAAGAGGCGCTCCGCCTCCATCAGCGGGCTCCTCCGACCGTGGACGAGGAGGGAGCCCGGGGGACCAGAGATGCCGTGATCGCCGGGCCGGGTCGAGATTCGGGAGCGGTCGGGACGAGGCTCGGGGGACCGCCCTCCGGGCGATGCAAGTCCTCCTCGCCATCGGGAGGAATGCCCCAGTAGAGGAGCATCTCCCGGGCCATGGAGGCAAAGACCGGGGCGGCCACCTGCCCCCCGTGGTAGGCGGGGGTGGGCTCGTCGAGGACCACGATTCCGGCCAGACGGGGATCGACCGCAGGGGCGAATCCGGCGAAGCTGGCCACGAAGCGGGTATGGGAGTACGCTCCGTCGATCGCCTTCTGGGCGGTTCCCGTCTTCCCGGCCACGGTGTAGCCGGGGAGCCGGGCCCGGCTCCCGGGTCCCCGGTCGACGACGCCCCGGAGCATCCTGGTCAGCTCGGCGGCGACGGAGGACGAGACGGCACGGGACATCTCCGAGGCCCGACCTCGGCGCTGGAATCCGTCCTCACCGTCGGCCCTGGCCACCACGTAGGGTTCGGGAAGGAGACCTCCGTTGGCCACTGCCGCCACGGCCCGAGCCATCTGGAGAGAGGTGACGGAGAGCTCCTGGCCGAAGGAGACGTAGGCCTTGGAGAGAGCCGACCAGTCGTCGATGGCCCGGACGATCCCCGGGCTCTCGCCGGGGAGGTCGATCCCCGTGACACGGCCGAATCCGAAGTCTGTGAGGGCACCGTGGAGACGGCCCTCGCCGAGGAGGAGGCCCATCTTGATGGCACCCACGTTGCTGGACTTGGCCAGGACCTGACGGACCGTGAGCTCGCCGAAGGGATGGTGATCCCGGATTCTCTGTCCGGCGAGGACGATCGAGCCCATCTCACAGTCCAGCTCGTCCTCGGGTCCGAGGAGGCCGGTCTCCAGGACGGCGGCGATGGTGACCATCTTGAACGTCGATCCGGGCTCGTAGGCATCGGTGACGGCTCGGTTCCGCCAACGCGGAGGCGAGAAATCGGAAAAGCGGTTCGGGTCGAATCCGGGGCTCTGGGCCATGGCCAGGATCGCGCCGGTCTCGGGCTCCAGGAAGACGGCGATCCCCCGGCGGGCACCGGATCGCTCCACCGCCTGGGAGAGCTCTCTCTCCACGATGTGCTGGATCGATGCGTCCAGGGTCAGGTGGAGATCGGCCCCCGGCTCCGCCTCCACGACGGTGAGTCGCGGAGACAGCAGGGTCCGTCGCCGGGCGTCCCGGAGTACGGTTCGACGCCCGGCGCGGCCTCCGATGAGCTCGTCGTAGTGCGCCTCGAGACCGGCGAGGCCTTCGTGGTCGGTACCCACGAAACCCAGGACGGGCGCGGCGAGGGACCGGAGGGGGTAGTAGCGCTTGTTCTCCCGGAGGAAGTGGACGCCGGGGATCTCGAGCTTCCGGATCTCGGCGGCCCGGGGCGGATCGAGCTTCCGGGCGAGGAAGACGAAGTCGCGGTCCGAGGACAGGCGCCGAGTCAGCTTCTCGACGTCGAGACCCAGGGCCGTCCCGATGGCCTCGGCTGCGGCTCCGGGATCCCGGACCTCCGACGGATCGGCGAAGGCCGACTCCACCTCGGCGGAGACGGCCAGAACCCGGCCCCGGGAATCGTAGATCGTACCCCGGGGAGGCTCGAGATCCAGAACGCGTCTCTGCTGAGAGGCGGCCCGGTCCCGATACTCCTCGTGCTCACGGATCTGGAGCTGATGGAGTCGGGTCCCGAGGCCCAGGAGCCAGAGGGAGAGGAGGCACACGAGGATCACGAGTCGACTCCTCACGGCCCGTCTCCCGACACGAAGATCATCTGGTCGAATCCCGGTTGAGTCATCCCCAGCTCTTCGACCGCTCGGGCCTCGATCCGCTGGGGCGAGGCGAGATACGCGGCCTCGAGGCGGAGATGACGCTCGAGGCGCTCGAGCTCGTGGAGCCGTCCCTGGAGCTGTTCCACCCGGTATCCCCCCTCCAGAAGGCGGAGATGCAGCCAGGTGTAGCCGAGGAGGGCGGCACCCACCAGGAGAACCGCCACCGCGACCCGGGCCAGCTCCCGGAGCCGTTTTCGGTCCCGGACCCGGACCAGGTATCGGTTCCGGACCTCCCGGGCGGTGGTGTACGGAGTCTTCACGTCCTCACAGCCTCCTGGCGGCCCGGAGCTTCGCGGACCGGGCCCGGGGATTGGATGTCACCTCGGCCTCGGAGGGTCGGACGACCTTCCGGGTCAACAGCTCCAGAAGTCGGGTCTCCTCCTTCGGACGTCCGGTGACCGGATCCACTTCGCCCCGGGCCCGCTTGCGCAGGGTGTGCTTCACGAGGCGGTCTTCGAGACTGTGATACGAGATGATCACCAGTCGACCGTCCTGGTCCAGCAGTCGGTGGACCTGGTCCAGGAGCCGGCGCAGCTCGTCGAGCTCCTGATTCACCTCGATCCGCAGGGCCTGGAAGACGCGCGTGGCGGAGTCGACCCGACCCTCCCGGCGGCGGCGCTTTGCCCGGTGAACCGTGTCCACCAGATCTTCGGTTGACCGGAAGGGCCGTTCTC
>JAWVZJ010000128.1:0-7211 GCA_033722255.1 Thermoanaerobaculia bacterium
AAGGGCCTCGCTGGGCTCTCCCCCCCTTTTTTCGGTGCCGGAGACCCGTCGGGCCACCGCGGATCCCATCTCCGGGGGCAGCCACCCGAAGAGCCACCGGGGGAGCCGCGCCCTCAGGGCCCGCCTGATGAGGCGGTAGGCCCGGTCCCCGTCACCCAGCCCGTCCCCGTGGGCCAGCAGACACGACCGGCCAGCCAGCTCCCGCACCACCGGCTCCTGGAGGAACTCCACACCCACCTCCTCCCGGAGGAACGATCCTCCCCACCAGTCGTGGTTGCCACCCATGAGGATCACCGGAACGCCCGAGGCGGCGATCCCGCCAAGGGCGTCCAGCACCGGGGCGTGCCCCCGGGGGATCCCACCCCGGAACTCGAACCAGAAATCGAAGAGGTCCCCGTTGATGACGATTCGACCCGCACGGTCGCCGGCGTGACGGAGCCAGTCCAGGAAGGACCTCTCCCTCTCCGGGGGTGTGATCGTCGAGAGCCGGGACGTGGAGTGGTCCCACTTCGAGACCGAGCGCACCCGACCCGACGAGTCGGTGGAAGCGGAGGAGCTGGAGACCGACAGTGACGGCTACTTCGCGTCCGTACGCTGGAAGACCGACTACGGACTGGAGCTCCGAGGGAAGGTCGACGTCAACTCGATCGACGACCCCTTCGCCCTCTCCTCCCCCACGGACCGGGCCCGCTACCGGGTCCAGGCTCGATACCGATGGGAGACCGGTCTCTTCCTCTCCGGGAGCTACCAGCTCCGGGAGTTCGAGAACGACGATTCCGGCTGGGACGCGGAGACGACGAAGGCCGTAGCCCGTCTCGGCTACCGCCAAGGCGACCTGGACGTCTCCTTCGGGTACTCCCTCTACGAGGCCGAGCGCTCGATCCAGCAGCTCGTGACCTCCACGGGCCCCCGGACGGATCTTTTCGACATCTTCTACGAGTCCGACGCCGACTTCCTGGACGGGAGAATCCGCTGGAAGGCCCACGAGAGGGTGACCCTCGGCGGCATGTTCCGGACCTACGAAAACTCCGGAAGCTTCGCCCTGGAGCACCAGGACTTCCGGGGATTCGTGGAGGTCGGATTCCTGGAGGATTACGTGACGGGCCTCGCCTACCGGACGGTGGACTACGACGAGGCCAGCTTCGACGTGGACGACTACGACGCCGACATCGTCGAGCTCTCCATCGGCTACCGCTGGTAGCAGCCCCCCTGGACGAATCGGACGATCTCGATCCGGTCGTCCTCCCTCACCGACGTCTCGACGTGACGGGAGCGGCGGACGACCTCTCCGTTGTGCTCGACGGCCACGGTCCGGGGATCGAGGTCGAGCTCCTCCAGGAGCTCGGCCAGGGTCCCGGCCTCCACGGACCTCTCGTCGCCGTTCACGACGACGGACTTCTTCGTCGGGGCGGTCTCGGTCACGGGGGCTCGAAGCTCATGGTCGAGGTCTTCAGAGGAGGTGCTTGACCTCGGCGCTGCCGATCAGGCTGCTGGCAGAGATGATGACGGCGGCGGCCCCGGTGTCGAGCCTGGGGATCGCCAGGTCCAGCTTCAGGCCTCCCTCCTCGTCGGTGGTTCCCTTCCCCAGGAGCTCCGGATCCCGGACGGTGGAGATCATCTTCACGGCCACCTGGGCCCCGGAGACCGGAAGCCCGGTCTTGGAGGAGGTGGCCTTCAGCTCCAGGTGACAGCTCTTCCCCGCCTCGAGCTGGGTCCCGTTGACCAGCTCGAGCTCGAGCTGGTCCTCCTCGGCCTCGGAGGTCAGATACTCCAGGATCACCTGATCCAAGGTGGGGCCGGACTCCTCCCGGGCCTGTTCCAGGAGGCCGGGCTCCTCGTCGGCGATCTTCGCCTCCTCTCCCGCTACCGGCAGCTCCTCCCCCAGGGCGTCCTCGATCTTCCCGTCGAGCTTTCCCGCCTTGATGGCCGCGATCATCATCCGGTGTTGCCGCTCGATCCGGGAGGCGATCTCGTCGACACCTCCGCCCTCCTCCACCAGATCCTCGTAGTCCGTCTTCTTCGCGAAGAGCACCTGCCCGCCGTGGTAGACGACGCTCTCGATGATCGGGTTGTCGACGCCCCGGTCCTCGGTCTGGACGTGGAACACCTTCTCTCGGTAGCGGACGTCGGTGTTGTAGCCGGTGATCATCGGAGAAAAGGGTCGCAGTCTCCTCATTCTAGAGATCCGGGGAAATGGGGGTCAAGGCAGAGACGGTTGGACTGAGCCAGGAGCGCGTGACACAATCGGGGTCCCGAAACGGCCCCGAACCGCCGGCCGTTCGCCGAAAACCAACCCCACGTCCCAACCACGACCCAGGAAGGAGAGCTCTCGTGAGTCCCGAAACGACGACCGCCGAAAAGACATTGGTTCACTACGAAGTCAAGGAGGGGGTCGCGTACTTCACCCTCGACGATCCCCCGGCCAACACCTACACCCACGAGATGATGCGCCAGCTCGACGACGCCATCCTCGAGGCCCGATTCGACCCCGATGTCCACGTCCTCGTCCTCAAGGGATCGGGAGACAAGTTCTTCTGCGCCGGAGCCAACATCCAGATGCTCCAGCAGTCGGATCCCCGCTGGAAGTACTACTTCTGCCTCCACGCCAACGAGACCCTGAACCGGCTGGAGCAGACCCCGAAGCTGGTGATCTCGGTGATGAACGGGCACACCGTCGGCGGTGGCTTGGAGGTGGCCATGGCCGCCGACCTCCGGATCGCGAAGAAGGACTCCGGGAAGGTCGGGCTGCCGGAGATCAACCTCGGCGTCCTCCCGGGGACCGGCGGAACCCAGCGTCTCTCCCGGATGGTCGGGAAGAGCCGGGCCATCGAGCTGATGGTCACCGGCGACCTCATCTCGTTCGAGCGGGCCCGGGAGCTGGGGATCGTCAATGAGATCTTCGAGGGCGACGACTTCCTGGACCAGGTCCACGAGTACGCCCGGCAGTTCTGCCCGCCGAACAAGGCGGCCAAGGCCGCCGGACGCATCAAGCGATCGGTCCAGAGCGGCTGGGAGGTCCCCTTCGAGAGCGGGCTGGCCATCGAGCGGGAGCTCCAGCAGCAGCTCTTCGAGAGCGACGACGCCCGGGAGGGCCTCTCGGCGTACATCGAGAAGCGGAAGCCGGAGTTCTCCGCCGAGTGAGGAGCCGGTCCCGGAGACCCGACCCCTCCCGGACGGTCTCTCCGACTCTTCCATCCCCGACATGACCACCAGCATCGTCCTGGCCGCCCCCGTCCGGACCCCCATCGGCAAGTTCGGAGGCGGGCTGGCTCCCCTCTCGGCTCCGGACCTGGGAGTCGCCGCTGCAGAAGCCTGTCTCGAGCGGTGCGAGCTCGATCCCGTCCGGGTCGATCAGGTGATCTTCGGACATGCCCGCCAGGCGGGCTGCGGCCCCAACCCGGCCCGGCAGATCGCCTACCGGGCGGAGGTGCCGGTGGAACGGCCGGCCTGGACTCTGAACCAGGCCTGCGGGTCCGGACTCCAGGCGGTCTTCTCCGCCGCCCGAGCCATCCGCCACGGGGAGGCTCGGGTCGTCCTCGCCGGGGGGACCGAGAGCATGTCGAACACTCCCCATCTCCTTCCCCGGGCCCGCTGGGGGTACCGGATGGGGCACGGGGAGATCGTGGACGGAATGTATCGGGACGGCTTCGACGATCCCCTCTCCTGCCTGGTGATGGGGAAGACGGCGGAGGAGCTCGCCACCGAGCGGGGGATCGGCCGACTCGCCGCCGACCGCTACGCCGCCGAGAGCCAGCAGCGATGTGAGCGGGCCCGGCAGCGAGGGCGCTTCCGGAGGGAGATCGCCCCGGTCACGGTCCAGACCCGCCGGGGAGAGACCACGGTCACCGCCGACGAGCATCCCCGAAACGGGGTGACCCCCGAGTCCCTGAAGAAGCTCTCTCCCGTCTTTCGGGAGAAGGGCACGGTCACGGCGGGGAACGCTTCGGGAATCACCGACGGAGCCGCCGCCGTCGTGGTCGCCTCGGAGGAGGCGGCCGGGGAGCTCGGCCTCCCGGTGGTGGCCGAGCTCGTGGACTGGGAGGTCGTGGGGGTGGAACCGAGAATCATGGGCATCGGACCGGTCCCCGCCGTCCGCCGACTCCTGGAGCGGCTGGAGATGGATCCCGAGGAGATCGCCCTCGTGGAGCTCAACGAGGCCTTCGCGGTCCAGGTCCTGGCCTGTCTGCAGGACCTCCCCTTCCAGCCGGAGAAGGTCAATCCGGACGGAGGGGCCATCGCCCTCGGCCACCCCATCGGCTGCACCGGGACCCGGATCCTGGTGACCCTCCTCCACGCCCTGGAGGAGCGGGAGCGCCGCCGAGGGATCGCGACCCTCTGCGTGTCCGGAGGCATGGGGCTCGCCGCCCTGGTGGAGCGTAGGGGGCTGTGAGGAGCACCGGATGACGAAGGTCTTGGTCTGTTGCAGCCGGGACGAGAAGGCCCCCCCCTACGTGGAAGCCCTCACCGTGGCCGGCTTCGAGACCGAGGAGATCCGGATCGTCACCTCCCAGCAGACCCCGCCGGAGAGGGGGGCCGACCAGGCGGTGGAGTGCGACGGGGTCCTCCTCTGTGGAGGCCCCGACCTGGATCCCGAGTACTACGGCGAAGAGCCCCACCCCAACGCCAACCTGTCCATCGAGCCGGAGCGGGATGCCCTGGAGTGGCGAATCCTGGAGGCGGTCCGGGAGCGGAAGACACCCCTGTTCGGAGTCTGCCGGGGGATGCAGATGGTGAACGCCTTCCTCGGGGGTACCCTCTGGCAGGACCTCCGGCTCCAGTGGCCCGGCTCGATGCTCCACGATCTCTCCTATCCCCGGGACGCCCTGATCCACACCGTGGATTTCGATCTCGACGAGACGGCCGAGCTTGGCCGTCTAATCGAATCCGAGGTCTCCCTGGTGAACTCCCGCCACCACCAGGCGGTGAAAGACCTGGCGTCGGCACTGGCTCCCGTGGCCCACGCCTCCGACGGGGTCCTGGAGGCCCTGGTGGGCGAGGATCCCCGATGGTGGGTCTGGGGCGTCCAGTGGCACCCGGAGAACCTGATCTCCCTGGAATCCCAACGGGCCCTCTGGCAGCGATTCCGCCGCCGGGTCCACGAACGAGAGGAACAGAAGGTGTCGGCATGAGCACGATCCAGATCGAACGAGAAGGACGGACGGCGCGGCTGACCGTCGATCGTCCCCCCCTGAACATTCTCGACCTCTCGTCCCTGGAGGCCCTCGACACCACCCTGGAAGAGCTGGCCGGCGATCCCGAGCTCCAAGTCCTGGTGGTGACGGGCGCCGGAGACAAGGCCTTCAGTGCCGGAGTCGCCGTCGCAGACCACGTGGGCGACCGGATCGAGCCGATGCTGCAGACCTTCCATTCGGCCCTCCGGCGGCTCTTCCGGTTACCGTTCCTCACCGTCGCCGCCGTGGACGGCCACTGCCTGGGCGGGGGGTTGGAGCTGGCGGCGGTCTGCGACCTGATCCTGGCCACTCCCGGATCCCGGCTCGGGGTGCCCGAGATCAAGCTGGGCTGCTACCCGCCGGTGGCGGCGGCCCTGTTCCCCACCCGGATCGGAAGGGGCCGAGCCCTGGATCTGATTCTCACCGGCGAGACGATGGAGGCCCGGGAGGCACTGAGGATCGGCCTGATCGATGCCGTGGCCGAAGATCTCGAGAACACGATCCAGGAGCGGACCCGGAAAGTCCTGGGCCTGAGCGCCGCCGCCATACGGCTGGCCAAGCGGGCGACCCTGGCCGCCCTCCAGGAGCCCTTCGAGAAGGCTCTGGCGGAGGCGGAGCGGCTCTATCTCGAGGAGCTGGTGGAGACCGAGGACATGCACGAGGGGATTCGGGCCTTCCTGGAGAAGAGGAAGCCGGAGTGGAAGCACCGCTGAGAGCGTCGATCGCCGCCGTCGCGACGGCGGATCGAAACATCATCTGAGGAGACAGGAGGAAGCCGTGCCCGAGACGATACTCGTGGACCGCCAGGATCGCGTCGCGATCCTCACCATCGACCGGCCCGACAAGCTCAACGCCCTGAACCAGCAGGTCCGGGACGAGATGCTCGAGCTCCTGGAGGAGCTGAAGACCGACGACGACGTGGGCGTCATCGTGGTCACCGGATCGGGGAACAAGGCCTTCGTGGCCGGCGCCGACATCCAGGAATTCGACGGGCGGAGTCCCATGGATCAGCGCCACGCCATGCGGTTCCCCCGCCTCTACGACGTGATGTCGGAGTTCCCGAAGCCGGTGATCGCCATGATCAACGGTTTCTGCCTCGGCGGCGGTTGCGAGCTCGCCATGTCTTGCGACGTCAGGGTCGCCTCCGACAATGCCCGGTTCGGCCAGCCGGAGATCAAGCTGGGGCTGATCCCCGGTGGTGGCGGCACCCAGCGCCTCCCCCGCCTGGTGGGGCTAGGACAGGCGATGCGCCTGATCCTCACCGGAGAGATGATCCCGGCCGAGGAGGCCCGGGAGATCGGGCTGGTGGAGCTCGTCGTTCCGCTCGACGAGCTTCGAGATCGCACCCTGGAGATGGCTTCCGCGATGGCCTCCAAGAGTCCGCTGACGCTGAATGTGGCCAAGCAGGCCCTCCGGGCCAGCGAGCGGATGTCTATCGAAGAAGGGCTCCTCTACGAGCGGGACCTCTTCTGCCTCTGCTTCTCCACCGACGACATGAAGGAGGGGGTCCAGGCCTTCCTCGAGAAGCGAGACCCGGAGTGGACGGGACGCTGATCCGGGCAGCGAGAACGAGTCTCCCGAAGGCCGGGGAGCCGTCAGACCCCGTCGGACCAGCCGAGTTCGCCGACCGATCCTGCCGCGAACCGTCGACGCTGCCCCTGTTCCGATCTCGATTCCGGTGAGCGAAGCTCAGTCGCCCAGGTAGGAGGCCACCAGGCGCTCCCATTCGTCGGACTGGATGCGGCGGAGGAGGGCGACGTCGAGGGCGTCGTGGAGGGTGCTGTCTTCGGGGAGGGCGAAGGCGTACATCTGGGAGTCGAGGCGCTCGGGGAGCACTTCGACCCGGTCCGCGTCCAGCTGGCGGGCGAGGTGGGAGAGAATGGGGGCGTCGTAGACGACCGCGTCGATCTCCTGGTCCCGAAGGGCCCGGACGGCGGCTTCCGGGGTCTCGAAGGTCCTCGCCGAGATCCCCCGCGTCTCGAGATAGAGGGCTCCGGTCGTGTCGGGGATCGCGCCGACGGTGGCCCGCGGGAGGTCTTC
>JAWVZJ010000129.1:0-7191 GCA_033722255.1 Thermoanaerobaculia bacterium
CCTCCGGCGAGCTGTCGAGCGCCCCATCCGCCTCTCGCTCCTCGGAATCCGACCCCGGTCGGACCCGGGGGAGGAGGATCCGGAACTCCGTCCCCGATCCGGGCTCGCTGTCGACCTCGATCCGACCCCCGCTCTGCCGGACGGCCCCGTGGACGGTGGAGAGACCGAGACCGGTCCCCGCACCCTCCTCCTTGGTGGTGAAGAAGGGCTCGAAGATGTGGGCTTCGATTTCGGGCTCGATCCCGGTTCCGGTGTCCGCCACCCGGAGGAGGACCCAGCGATCCGATCCTCCCGAGATTCCCGCTTCTCCGGCCTCTTCTTCCAGATTCCGGACCTCCAGGGTCAGGCGACCGCCCCCGGGCATGGCATCCCGGGCGTTGATGACCAGATTCACGATCACCTGCTCGAGCTGGGTGGCGTCCGCCTCCACCAGTGCCGGTTCCTCAGCCAGGAGAGTCTCCACGACCACGTCCTCTCCGATGAGCCGGGCGAGCATCGTCTCCAGCTCTCTCACCAGGGTCGCCAGGTCCAGGATCTCGGGTTCGAAGATCTCCTTGCGACCGAAGGCCAGGAGCTGCTGGGTGAGGCGGCGGGCCTTCTCTCCGGCCTTCCGGATCTCCTCCAGGTCGTCCTGGATCGGGTGGGTCTCCCCGAGGCTGGTGGCAGCCAGCTCCTCGTACCCCAGGATGGCGGTGAGGAGATTGTTGAAGTCGTGGGCCACGCCTCCGGCGAGCCGGCCCACCGCCTCCATCTTCTGGGACTGGATGAACTGCCGTTCCAGACGGTCCCGCTCCACGGTCTCGCCGACCGATCGGGCGAGGCTCTCGAGGAGATCCCGCTCCTCCGCCAGGAACGGCCCCTCGTCCCGCATGGGTCGTTCTTCGAGCAGAGCCACGTCGATCCGACCGATCACCCCCTCCGTGCCGCCCGGTCGCTCGACGGCACGGATCTGCGCCGACTGCATCCACGGGGTCTCGGTGAAGCCCTCGGTGGCGAGCTCCTTTCCTCGGTAAACGAGGCGGGACTCGGTGATCTCGGGATGAAGCCAGCCCGGAGGGATGGCGTCGACCACCCTCCGCAGCCGATCCTCCAAGGAGAGGTCGACCCGGGCGAGCTCCCGGTTCACGCGGTAGAGGGTACGAAGCTCCTTGACCCGCTCCCGGAGGGCCGCCTCCGTCGCCTTCAGGTCCCGGATGTCCCGGCAGATGGTGGAGTAGAACTCCACCTCACCGTCCCGCCCCCGGTGGACCTGGATGAGCTGGGAGACCGGGATCCGGGTGCCGTCCCGGTGCACGAGGGCGCTCTCGCCTCGCCAGATCCCCTCCCGACGGGCGCCGGGGATCCATTTCTCCCGGATCGTCCTCCCGATCTCTTCGGGATGGAACTTGGCGATCGGATCGCCCTCCAGGTCGGCCTCCTCGTCGAATCCCAGCATCCGAAGGCCCGCCCGGTTGACGAAGATCACCCGGAGCTCGGTATCGCAGAGGCCCACGAAGTCCGCCGCCGTCTCCACCACCTCCAGCAGTCGCCGCTCCCGGGCCTCGGCCTCCCACCGCTCCGTGACGTCCCGGACGTCCGATACGATCGCCCCGATCTCGGTGTCGTCGAGGAGATTTTGGGCCCGGATCTCGACCCGGCGCCACGAACCGTCGCGGTGCCGGATCCGGAGCTCCACGTCAGCTCGGCGCCCAGGAGTCTCCAGGAGCTCCTCGAAGCTCCCCCGGGCGTCCGCCAGATCCTCCGGATGGACCCGGTCGAAGAGATTTTCACCCAGCAGAGCGTCCGGCTCCTCCCCCAGAATCTCTCGGGAGGTGGGACTCGCGTACAGGAGCTTCCCGTCGGAGCCGGCGAGGGTGATCATGTCGGCGCTGTGGCGGAGGAGCGTGTCCAATCGGTGCTGCCGTCGGGCCAGATCCCGCTGCGCTCGGGCCGTCAGCAGGGGGCTGCCGGCCTCCTCCGAAGCGACGGCGTCGACCTCGCCGGAGACCAGGACATCGATCGTCTCCCGGGCCTCGGCCAGACGGCGCCGGAGCTCCTCGACCTCTGCCCCGGAGTCGGCAGTGGCCCTCGTCTCGGATCCGCGCTCGTCGCTCACGACATCGGACCCTCCAGATGCAGGAGCTGCCGGAGCCGATCCTCGGCGCTCAGGTCCCCCACCATCCGTCGCTCGGGCAAGGGGGCCAGGCGCACCAGCGTGGGGGTCACCACCACGCCGTCGGCCAGGACCCTGCCCGGCTCCTGCATCACGTCCACCACCTCCAGCTCCAGGCTCTCCAGGTCCAGGTCCTCCAGGACCCTCTCCAGGCGGCGGCGGGCGGCCAGGGAGTTCGGCGCTTCTCCGGCCACGTAGAGTCGGAGGGAGAGCCGCGATCTCCGGTCCCTGCTCGCAACCGGCTCAGGCATCGGACGCCTCCCGGACCTCGTCGGATCCCTCCGACTCGGTTCGATCGGTGTCGGCCTCCTCCCCCCGGGTCCGGAGCTCCTGGATCCTCCGGCGACGATCCCGAAGCTCTCGCTGCTCCCGCCGGGCCTCGCCCCGGGCCCGCTCCGCCGTCTCCTCTACCACCTCGAGCTCGCCCTGGAGCGTCTCCAGCCGGGATCGGATCTCCGCCGCCCGGATCTCGGCCTGCCGCTGGCGGTGTTCGGCGTTCCGGCGAACCTCCTCCCGAGCCGCCCGCTCCTCCTCCTCCTTCTCCCAGCGGAGCGTTCCCATCAGAACCTCGCCTCCGGCGGTGTAGACCTCCCGGAGAGAGAGCCCGTCGTCGGCCAGGACGAGCTCCCGGACCTGATTCGAGTGCCGCATGCCCCGGGATTTCACCACCGTGAGGGCCCGGTTCCGCTCCCCGGCCTGGGCCAGGTAGGAGAGATGGATCCAGGTGTCGGCCACGGTGGAGATCCCGATCGGGGTGGACTCGATATCGCTACCCTCCACCAGACAAGTGGAGAGGAAGGTGATCCCCTCCTGCTTGGCCAAGTCCACCAGGTAGAGGCCGACCTCCTCGGCCAAATGGGTTCCCGGCTTCTCCAGGGCAGAGAGGGGATCCACCACCAGGTTCCGGACTCCGTGCTCCCGCCAGAGAGAGCGGATCCTCACGATGTGCTCCTCCGGTGATCCGGGGCGGGCCCGGGCGGAGTCCATGTGCAGGATCCCGGAGTCCAGATGGCTCTCCAGGTCGATGGAAACGGAACCCAGGTTCCGGACGATCTGGGGAGCCGATTCGTCGAAGCTGACATAGAGGGTGGGCTCTCCCCGGCGACAGGCGGCGTCCGCGAAGGCGGCGGCCAGGGTGGTCTTGGCGGTCCCCGAGGAGCCGGAGACCAGGATCGACGAACCCCGGTAGAAGCCGCCCCCGAGCATCCGGTCCAGCTCGTCGATCCCAGTGGAGACCCGATCGTCCGAGACTCTATGCTCGAGCGCCACGGAGGCGGTATCCACGATCTCCAGGCCCCGGTCGGTCACGATCATGGGGCTTTCGTGGGTGGCGTGACCCGAGCTCCGGTTCTTCAGGATCCTGACGCCCCGGACCGCGGCCTTGCCCTCGGTCCGGAGGTCGAGGCGCACCACGCAGTCGGCCATGAACTCCAGGAATTCGTACCGGGGTCCGCCCTCGGTCTCCTTCGCCGTGAGGATCCCGGTGAGCCCCGAGTCCTGAAGCCACTCGTGGAGGCGGTAGAGCTCCCGGCGCTCGGCGGCGGAGTCCTCGAGGCTGGCCAGCAGGACGTCCAGAGCGTCGAAGACGATCGTCCCGGCTCCGAGGTCGTCGGCCCTCTCCCCGAGTCCCTGGAGGAGACCGGCGAGGTCGAAGTCGCCTCCCCGGAGAACGGTGCTGGGGACTCGGGCATCCACGAAGGAGAGGGAGTCCGGCGGCTCCCCCTCCGGGGAGAGACCTCGATGGGCCAGGTTCTCCCGGATCTGGTCCACCGGCTCCTCGAAGGCCACGAAGATCCCCCCGGCTCCGTCTCTTGCGACGTGGATCAGAACCTGGAGGGCGAAGGTGGTCTTCCCGCAACCCGGTCCGCCGACCACCAGGGTGGTCCGCCGCCGGGGAAGACCGCCGCCGACCAGGGGGTCGAAACCGGGGATCCCGGTGCGGATCACACGGTCGTCGGCTCCGGCTCGATCTGCGCTCACGACGACACCTCCTCGTCCTGGACACGGTCCGCGAGGACCTCGCGGACTTTCCGGGCCAGGTCCCCGGGGCTGAAAGGCTTCGGCAGGAACTCGGTGGCCGAAGGGAGGACTCCGTGGTGGACGATCGCCTCGTCGGAATAGCCCGACATGTACAGGACCGGCAGCTCCGGCCGCTGCTCACGGATCCGACCCGCCAGCTCGGGCCCGCTCAGATCGGGCATCACCACATCGGTGACCAGGAGATCGATTCCGGGATCCGACGTGGCCAGATCCTCGGCGGCCTCCGGGGTCTCCGCCGTCAGCACGCGGTATCCGAAGGTCTCCAGGCTGTCCCGGACCAGATTCCGGACCATCTCCGCATCCTCCACCACCAGGATCTTCTCCGTGCCCCCCCGGACCGGGGTGGCGCTCTTCTCCGGTCTCCCCCACTCCTCCTCCTCCTCGGTCCGGGGGAGGTAGATCTTGATGGTCGTACCCCGTCCCGGCTCGCTGTAGAGCCAGACGTGACCCCCGCTCTGCCGCACGATGCCGTGGACCGAGGCCAGGCCGAGGCCGGTCCCCTTCCCCGGATCCTTCGTGGTGAAGAACGGCTCGAAGGCGTGGCTCCGGGTTTCTTCGTCCATCCCCTGACCGGTGTCGCTCACGGCAAGCATCACGTGCTCTCCGGGCTCCACTCCGGGACGGCGCCGACGGTACTCCTCGTCCAGGTGCGCGGTCTGGACCTCCAGGGTGAGCTTGCCACCGCCGGGCATGGCGTCCCGGGCGTTGGAGACCAGGTTGATCACTACCTGCTCCATCTGACCCCGATCGACCAGGACCGGGGCGGGGGAGTCGGGACGGGAGATCCGGAGGTCCACGGCCTCCCCCACGTGGCGCCGGATCAGCTCCTCCATCTCCCCCAGCAGGGAGCTCAGATCGGTGACCCGGGGGCGGGAGATCTGCTTGCGACCGACGGCCAGGAGTTGCTGGATCAGGCGCTCGGCCCGGCCGGCGGCCTCCAGGACCCGCCCCAACTGTTTCCGGGCGGTGCCGGTCTCCGGAAGCTGATCCAGGAGCATCTCTCCGTACCCCACGATGACGCTGAGGACATTGTTGAAGTCGTGGGCCACGCCCCCGGCCAACCGACCCACCGCGTCGAGCTTCTGGGCCTCCCGGACCTGCTCCTCCAGCTTCCGGTGCTCGGTGAGATCCGCGACCATGGCCAGGGAGCCCTCGTACCGCCCGTCTTCGTCGTAGACCGGAGTGGCGGAGACCAGGACCCAGAGCCGGCTCCCGTCCGGCCGACGGAGGGGGAACTCGTAACGATCCGCGATCCCCTCCCGACGGCGCTCCAGGTTCTTCCGTGTGCGGGCTCGATACTCCTCGTCCACGAACTCGTCCATGGACTTCCCCACCAGCTCGCCCCGGGAGATTCCCAGCATCTCCGCCATCCGCTCGTTGGCGAAGGTGGTCCGGCCCTCCTCGTCCACGATCCAGACTCCCTCGTTGGCGGTCTCCACGATCGTCCGGTAGCGGGCCTCGCTCCGGGCCAGAGCCTCCCGGGCCTCCCGGCGTTCTCTCCGGGCCCGGGCCAGCTCCAGGGATCGCTGGACGCTCGTGGCGAGGCGTTGGGGTCCCAGCCCCGCCTTCGCGAGGTAATCGTCGGCCCCGTCCCGCATGGCCTCGGCCGCCACCTCCTCGTCCCCCTTCCCGGTGAGGAGGACCGCGGCCAGATCCAGGTCCGACTCACGGATCCACCGCACCAGGTCCAGGCCGTCGTCGGGACCGAGGCGGTAGTCCACCAGCGCCGCGTCGAAGCCGTCGCCCTCGAGGAAGCTCCGAGCCTCCTCGAGGGAGCTCGCCGTCTCCAGAGACAGGTCCTGCTCTCCGAGCCCCTCCTCCAGGTATCTGCGGACGAGGACGCGATCGTCGGGGTCGTCCTCCACCAGGAGGACCCGGTGGGCGGTCCCGGTCATCGTTCCTCCCTCCGGACCACCTGGCCCCGGGGGAGCTCCGCGATCTCCAGCCAGTACTCTCCCATCACCTTCACCGCCCGGACCAGGCCCCGGAAGGTCACCGGCTTTCGGATGAAGGTGTTGACCCCGAGCTCGTAGGAACGCAGCACGTCCTCCTCCGCCTGGGAGGTGGTGAGCACCACCACCGGGATGGGCCGCAGATCCGGGTCGTTTCGGATTTCGCACAGGGCCTCCCGACCGTCCTTCCGGGGCATGTTCAGGTCCAGGAGGACGAGGACCGGCTCCGGGGCCGATCCCGGCTCACTCCACTCCCCTCGGCCCCGGAGGTACTCCAGCAGCTCCACTCCGTCCCGAACCCGCACCAGGGGATTGGCCACCGAGGCCTTCTCGAACGCCGCCCGGGTCAGGTAGAAATCGTCGTCGTCGTCCTCGGCCATGAGGATGGGCCCGCGACCGTTCCGATCGCTCATCGGAGCGCCTCCTCCGAACCCTGTTCCGGCCCGCCCACTCGCTCTCCTCCGGCCGGGAAGCGGACCCGGAAGACCGAGCCTTCGCCGGGGGTGCTCTCGGCCGTGATCTCGCCCCCGTGTCGCCGGACGATCTTGGCGCAGATGGCCAGGCCCATCCCGGTTCCCTCGTATTCGGAACGACCGTGGAGCCGTTGGAAGGGCTTGAAGATCCGGTCCAGGTAACGCTCCTCGAAACCGATGCCGTTGTCCCGAACGGAGATCTCCCAGGCCCCGTCCGAGAGTCGCTCGGCCTCGATCCGGATCTCCGGGGGCCGGTCGGGATCCCGGTACTTCAGGGCGTTGGAGATCAGGTTCTGGAAGAGGTGAGTGAGTTGGGAGGGGTCCCCCACGACCGTGGGAAGGGCACCGGCGGAGATCTCCGCCTCCGCTTCCTCGATGGGCACCGCCAGGAGATCCCGGACCTCGGCCAGGATCCGGGAGAGATCCACCGGTCGGAGGGGCTCGCCCCGGAGTTCGTAGCCGACAACGAGGAGCGACACGCCGCCCACCGCGCCGATCACGACATCGATCCACACAGGGTGTTGCGCCCCATACACGAACCCGGCCAGCGCGATCGTGAACCACGAGACGGACC